>CAZBAQ010000045.1:0-7175 GCA_964489855.1 uncultured Planctomycetia bacterium
CAATAATTCTTCGTGCTGATATTTTAAAAAATTCGAAAGCATTTTAGCTTTTATTATTTCGCTTTTATCAGCTGCTCTTTCAAGAAATCCGCTGAGACCACCTATGACGTTGCTCAAACTATGTTCTATAAACGCTGAGGACAAAAAGTTGAACAACTTCTCGTCATCCTGCTGCTTCAACTTGTTTTCGAGGTCCAACATCTTCTGATTTTCTTTGTTGAATAAAAGAGGGGGTCTTAAGGCAGGAACCGTAGCGCAATATACAATATCTCCCCCTGCCAATATCCATATAAGCATAAAGAGGAAAATCGTGATAAATATCAACGCTATATTATAATGTTTGTTAAACCTTTGCATAAACCACCCAAAAAAATAACCTTGTCTTTCTATTAAGGCCATATTGCTTCTATGTCTATATATATTAATTATACCATATAAACATGGGTTTTGGAAGGGATTTTAGGTGCTAACAAGTGTACCATATTGTGTACACAATGTCAGGGTATGTTTTTAGTCTTTACATACGCGCACTGGGTGCGGCCCCACCAGGTCTTGTTGAGCATATTGCGTATCGGAACGCATAATATGGGTTCTCCGCTCAGAGTCTTACGCAGCCCGAACCGATCTTCATATATATCGCAGAAATACCTGCTATCCTCTCCCCTCTTCAAATGCTCGCAAGGATACTCCTCCAGAGCCCCACAGCATGCGCCGCAGCGCTTGCACAATGCCTCATGTTCTCGGTATTTCTGGTCCTGAAGTTGGTTATAAAGATTGCTATCCATATGACCTTTTAACATCGAGTTGAATTAGTTATCCAATCAAGGTAGGGTTTATGGCCTGAGATGATAGGAAGCGCTATTATTTCAGGGACATCATAAGAATGCTCTTTCTTGACTACTTTTATGAGTTTTTTGAAAAGCGCTTTTCTGGTCTTGGCTATAAGAAGATACTCCCTGGCCTTTTCCTTCTTCTCTTTCCACCAGAAGCGGGAATCGACATCCTTGATTATATTCGCACACGCGATAAGCCGGGCATCCAGCAAGATCCTGCTTATCCTTTCTGCCTCTCCCTTATTAGCTGTTGTGATAAAAACTACTATAAACATTAGACATCTATATAAATCTAAGTAACTTCAATACAATAAGCGGAAGAAACCATATCATTGCTAGCTGTGTCTTTTTCATCTTAATTTATTTAGTATCTCTACTATCTTTTTATTAGTGGTCTCCCCTGCCACGATCACAATATCCCTTTTCTTCACACCAAACTCTTCTGACAAGAGCTCTATTATTCTCTTATTGGCCTTGCCCTTCTCCGGCGGGCTTGAAACCTTGATCCTGTAACTGCCGTCGGAAAGCTTTAAGAGCTCTTCTTTCTTAGCCCTGGCTATGACCTTCAATTTTATTCTCATAGAAATTACCTGACTATTATCGACGCCTTGGTGTCAAAAGGATTTGTCCTCATGGCAAGAGAAAATAAATAAGGGTAGTTCTTTTTCAAATGGCTTGTATAATCGAGCCATTCTGAGATAAGGCGTTGATAAACTCTTTCCATGTCGCCTTTGAGGTGGTCATGGTCTTTGTCAGGTAAGTCCTTTAACTCTCCTCTATAGCCCAGCTCTTCTGTAAAATGAAACACAGCCCACAGTAAATCCGTAAAGCTGTCATGTTCTAAAAGATTTGGATTCTCCAGCAGGTTCAAAAGAAACTGCCTTTTTAGCGTCAGAAAATTCCTCAGCTCATTCAGCTGCTCATCGGTCACGGCGATCTTAGGGGCATGTCTCATGAACTCCTCCTTGACCTTTAAAAAATCCTTTTCCGTCCAATCGTTCCTGATTATAAGCCTGCCTTTTATCCTGCCGGCCTCGAGGTCAAGGTCAGAAAATACCTTTAAGAGCTCAGTTCCCACCTCGCTGTAAAACGCGCCTATTACCATGTTAAGTTTATTGAGCAACAGCTTCTTTTCCCTGAAATGCAAAAGCTGATGCAAAACCAGCGTCACCATCAATACCTCTATAAAAACAAACGCCACATCGCCTATGAGGTATAGAAAAATATGATGCGCGTCCCTGAATATTAAAAAATGGACGTAATAAACCCCGACTGAAAGCATAATAAGCAATACCCCGAAAACAATCTGCCAGTTTTGAACCTTTTTCATTACGTTACAATCCCCTTAAACCTAAGTATTTACTTGATCAGCTTGCTTAAAAACAGCGCTAAAAATCCCGCTATGGGCGGCAGTATCAAGACACTGGTAAGTCTTATCAAGGCAAATCTCCACCCCATGATACCTATCTCCATAGGCACCCTGCTGATAGCCCATAAGCTCCATCCGGTAATATACGCCACCATAGTGCCCATGCTCGCGCCCGAACGTAAAAGTCCTGCCGCTACAGGCATGCTGACATATGGTCCTCCTGGCGTAAAAGCGCCGGCCACTGTCCCTATTAATATACCTCTCACGCCTGATTTCTCCCCTATCCATTTTGATATTGCTTCGTGCGGCAAAAGGACCTGCACCATGCCAGCCACTATTAAAGCAAAGATAAGCAAAGGCAGTATCTGCACAGTCATCCGCATAGCCTGATTCAGCCCATTCAGATGCTCTCCTTTGTAAACACCTATTAAAAACAACGCGACTGCCAACGCTCCCATGATAAGAGTCGGCATAAACATATTATTATCTCTCCTTTTTTTATCCATAAGAGGGAAATTACAAATGGTATAAAAGCTAATACTTTATCAATAAAACGCCTGGCCGTAGTAAGAACTTATGGTTTTAAATGCCCTAGCCGTAGCGATCCACGCAAAATAAGTTACAATGGCTATTACAATGGTTACGATCAGCTTGGTGTTGCGATTAAAACGCGGATTTGTCCATACCAGCGGTAAGACCAGCGGCCCAACGCACAAGAATAAGAATATAAGCGAGGGGTTCTTAAAAAACCACTTGGTCTTTTCTTCTTTCTCCAAAAATTCTCCGCAGAACCTGCACTTAACGGCATCGTCCCGGATTTCTTCAGCGCAATACGGGCATTTTTTCATATTATTTACTATAGCTTATTTACAGCTCAAACTTCCCTGTTTCTTCTTTCATGGATTTGGAGAATCTGCCTTTGGTATTATCCAGAGTTTGTTGAAGAGCGGAAAATACCTTATCCACTTCTTCCTGGGTATATTCATAACCCGGGGAAGATAGATTTCCTATTAATTCTATCTTCTTTAATGCGTTAGTCACCCTCTGCGCAGCCAGTCTCTTGAACTTGTCATGCCTGTTTTCACCTTCTACCATGCCTTACCTCCTTTTTAAAAAAAGAAATCACGGGACCTGTGGAAATTCGCCCGCAAGGACCTTTTTTATCATTGCCTTGACTTCCTCGCTGAAATCGCTGGTAAGCATCCACTCTAAATATCTACGATCACTGTTAAATAGATCCTTTATATGTTTTCTCCTTCTATATTTACCAAAGGTGGGATACAGCTTCCCGTTCCACCAGCAAAACTTGCGGTCTTTATCAAAGAAAGCGCTGGAACGTTCGTAATCAAAATCCTTCAGTGACTCTATACCTTGTCCCGTATCCCCGTATTTTTTTATCTGCGCGTCGAATATCTCCACCGTCGCCTCAGCGTCACCCAGGGCAGAATGCGCATTCTCCAGCTCTTTATCGCAGTATAACTGGTAAGCGGCTGTCAGGTCCCTTTTTTCATGTATATGGTAGATCTTTTGCGCGTCATATATATTTCGTTCGCGCCAGTTAAAACTAATACCCGCCTCAAAAAACTCACGCTCCAGCACCGGCAGATCAAACCTCTCGATATTGAACCCGCCAAGATCAGAATCGCCTATAAATTCCAGCACCTCTTTGGCTATATCCTTAAATCGCGGCGCGTCCTTAACATCATCATCCGTAATATTAATAATGCGGGTGACTTCAGGCGGGATTGGCATGCCGGGATTGACGCGTTTCAGATAATCCTGCCTTGAGCCGTCCGGCTTTAGCATGATCATGCCGATCTCCACTATCTTATCTTTCTCGATCCATAGACCAGTGGCCTCAAGATCGAACACTACTAAAGGATGCTTTAGTCTCATCATCGTTATCATATTATCACAAGGGGAAAACAAAGACAAACTGTTTTCGTGAAGGGATTAGCAGGGACTTGCCAATACTAACCGGCACCGGCTACCCATCCTGTTGAAAATGCCGCCTGCAGATTATACCCGCCTGTGTTTGCGTCTACATCGATCAGTTCGCCGGCGAAATAAAGGCCTTTTACGATCCTGGATTCCATGGTCTTGGGATCTATCTCTTTCACTGCCACGCCGCCGCAGGTGATCATTGCCTCCTGTATGGGCCGGACAGATCCTGCTGCCAGCCTGAACCCTTTTAATGTTTCCAGAATGGATCTTATTTCTTTTTTAGAGACCTGAGCCGGCCTTTTATCTTTATCAACGCCAGCGGTCTCAAGGATTTTTCTTACGAGCCTAGCGGGAACGATCCCCTTAAGGGCGTTATTTATTTTTTTAACAGTATTGTCTCTGAACTTCTCGTGAAGTAACAGATCCAGCTCGCGGTGATCCATGCCAGGTTTAAAATCCACTGAAAGGAAAACCTTTTTGCCCGAGCCCAGGGCATCGTATACTATGCGGCTCATATTAAGTATGACCGGCCCCGATATCCCGAAATGCGTAAATATGATTTCCCCGCGGCCTTTATGGATAAGTCTCTCATCGGCATAAACGCCTACGCGCGCGTCTTCAAACGATACGCCCTGCCATTCCTTCAGAAAATCATCCTTCAGTATCACCCCTGTAAGGCCTGGTTTCGGCTCCATGACAATGTGTCCTAATTTTTTCGCGATATGAAAACCGAATCCGGTAGACCCGGTCTTGGGATAAGAAAATCCGCCTGTAGCGACTATCACCTTTTTCGCGCTGTACGTAGGGTTATCTTTTACCGCGATCTCAAAGACATCGCCCTGTTTTATTATATCCGAGACCTCTTTTCTGTATAAAATCGCGCACCCTGAATCCTTTACATATTTTACAAGTACGCGAAGCACATCCTCTGATCTGTCAGTAACGGGAAAGACCCTGCCGTTATCCTCTACCTTGACATCAAGGCCTCTTTTCCTGAAAAACCCCAAAAGTTCCCTATTGAAAAATACGCTGAAGGCGTTTCTTAAAAATTTTCCCGTGGATGAAAAATTCTGTATAAAATCTTCCTCATCAGGGCAGTTATTCGTGATATTGCATCTCGAGCTTCCGGAAATAAGGAGTTTTTTGCCAGGGGAATCTGTTTTTTCAAGAAGGAGGGTTTTATTACCGAGTTCTGCTGACCGGCCCGCAGCCATCATGCCGCTGGGGCCCGCGCCTATGACTATTACGTCAAACATCACGCCCTGATTTCTTTTAGTATGTCCACGCCCAGTTTTTCAAACATCTCTTTCAGTCTGGCTGTGGGCAGGCCCAGGACATTGAAATAAGAACCTTTTATATCGTCAAATATAAATGAGCCAACGCCTTCTATTGAAAACCCGCCTGCCTTGTCGTAAGGCGCGAGGAGTTTAAAATACGCGCGGATCTCCCTGGTTTTAAGTTTTTTAACAGTCACGAGCGATTTTTCGTAGCCTGAAATAAGATCTTCTTTTTTAACATCTATCACGCAGAGGCCTGTATAGACCGCGATCGTCCTGCCTGAGAGCTCCTTTAACATCTTCATGGCGCGGCTCGCGTTCCCGGGCTTGCCGATTATCTTTTTTCCCAATAACACGACTGTGTCAGCGCCTATCACGTATCCTGATCTGATTTTTTTAGCCACTCTCCCGGCCTTTATGCGGGCGTTGATCATAGCCACCTGTTCAGGGAGCTTATTGACACCCTTATACTCTGCGGCATTGCTCGGCACTACTTTATGAGCTATGCCGCACGAGGCCAGTATCTGTCGCCTTCTTTTAGAGCTAGACGCTAATATTATCTTCATGTCTGCTATTTTAGATCTCGTAGAATGGGGACTTAAACGCTGAACCTTATGTCCATCATGTCTCCATCCTCGACAATATAATCTTTGCCTTTGATGTATAGTTTCCCGGCTTCTTCAACTTTTTTTTCACTACCCAGGGCAACAAAATCATCGTATTTTATTACCTCAGCGCGTATAAAGCCTTTTTGCATGTCTGAATGTATCGCGCCCGCGGCCTCAGGCGCGGTTGAGCCTGCTTTGATAGTCCACTGCCTTACTTCGTCAGGTCCGACTGTAAAAAATGATATGAGATCAAGGACCTTTATGCAGAGTCTCGTCAGCATGTTAATAGCTGGCTCCTTTATTCCGAGTTCCTTCAGGAATTCCCTTTTCTCGTCCTCAGACTCCAGGCCGGCTATCTCTCTCTCCACCTTTGCCGAAACCTGCATGATGCTGATGCCGGCAGGCTCATGATCCTGCTTTAATCGTTCCAAAAGCTCTGTGTCTTTCAAATCCTTTTCCGAGACATTCAGCGCTATTATCATATTTTTGCGAGTCACAAAAGGATAGCTTGATATTATTTTTTTCTCACTGCCTTCTAGCTCTAAAAGCCTTAAGGGCAGTTCCTTTTCCAGATGCGCCTTTAATTTTAGAAGTATTTCCTTTTCCTTTATGGCTGTTTCTTCGTTTAGCTTCTTTATGTTTTTATTAAGTCTCCCCATCCTTTTTTCTATGAATATTAAATCGTGAAGGATGAGTTCTGTATTTACAGAGTCTATGTCACGCTTCGGATCAATAGAACCTTTCAGATGATAGACAGACTCGTCTTTGAATGCCCTGACGACATGACATATGGCATCGAGTTCGTTTATATCGATGAATATGGCGCCTTTTGCGATCGTATCCTTCTCCAGCTTTGGAAGCATATCGATGTCTATCCTCGCCCTTGCCTCTTTTTTCGGCTTATAGGCTTCTATAAGCCCGTCAAATCTCGCATCCTTTATCTCGGCAACGGACTTTATCGGCTTATTTGATGCCAGCTCGGTTTCCTTGGGCTTGCAATTGGTAAGGACCTCGAAAAGAGTTTTTTTTCCTGATTGCGGCAATCCTATTATACCTATTTTCATAGTGTAACGTACGGGTTAAGTGGGGATTTTGCGTAGTTGTTTCTTTTCGGAACGCATTTTTTTATACCTGAGCATTTTCT
>CAZBAQ010000046.1:0-7109 GCA_964489855.1 uncultured Planctomycetia bacterium
TAAACATGGCGAGCCCATACCTATTATGGATGGCTCAGGCAATGTCTCAGGGTATAAAAAGGATAAAAGCGGTGAGGTGGTAATGTCAAGACTCGATGATGAGACGCTTCAGAGAATAGCCCTTATTACAGACGGAAAATATTATAATGCCACGCCAGGCGAATTTGAGCTGGACAGGATATATGACGAGATACAGGGGATGGAAAAAAAGGGACTCTCGAACAGGTTATTTATGCAGTACGAGGAGAGATTCCAGTATTTTCTCGGTATAGCTCTGGCGTTTTTATGTATTGAACTTGTAATCGGAGACAGGAAAAAGACATGAAATTATTTTTGAACATAATCCTTATGATCTCGGTCTCTTTTTCAGGCATAGGCTGGATATGGAATTCTGTTGCGAAAAAGGATAAAGAAGCCAGGAAGCTATACGAGGAAGGAAAGCTCGATGATGCGCTGGCAAAATGGCGCGACGCGCAGATCGACGAGCCTGATAAGAAGGAGCTGCATTATAATATAGGCAATGCATTGCATGAGAAAAACGAGTACGAGGACGCGTTTAACGAATACCAGAAATCAATTGATTCAAAAGATGATGAACTTCGGGCAAAAACATATTATAATATTGGAAATACACATTACAGGATGGGCAAACTCCCCGAGGCAATAGAGGATTATGAGAAATGTCTTGAGATAACACCTGATGACGAGGACGCGAAGTACAATATAGAGTTTATCAAGAAATTATTAGAAGAGCAGGAAAAGCAGCAATCAGAGAGCGAAAAAGAGAAGGAAGAAAATAAAGAAAAAGAAGAACAGAAAGAGCGGGAGCAACAGGATAAATCTGGCGGAGAGCAGGGACAGGAAGAAAAGCAGGAAGAGGAACAGTCAGGCGCCGGGAAAGACCAAAGACAGAAGCAACAGGCAAAACAAGACAAGACAGGCGACGAACAGGAAATGTCAGAGGAAGACGCTGTGCGCCTGCTTGACGCGTTAAAGGATGACGAAAAGGAGCTGCAAAAAGAATTGAGGATGCAGCCTGTTGAAAGTGTGTATAGAGTAGAAAAAGACTGGTAGGATATGAAAAAGTTTTTATTTACGATTTTATTTTTGTGCATGACAGGTGTTTTGTACGGTCAGGATATCTCTATCGAGGCCGGAGTTGACAGACAGGAGATCTCACTGGACGAACAGATCACGCTTACCATAGTAGTGAGCGGTAATGTGTCCAATATCCCACAGCCTACTGTGCCGAGCATGGATGGGTTTACAGCGTATTCTTCCGGCAGGTCCCAGAATATCTCGATAATAAACGGCCAGTTTACGAGTTCCGTTACCTTTACATATATACTCGTGCCCAATGACGAGGGTGAATATACCCTGGGGCCGTTCAGCATTGATTACAAAGGCAATACCTATTCAGCAGACGCGATTAATATAAAGGTATCGCCGCGCTCGAGCGCGCAGTCTTCTGTTCCGTCCTACACTGCGCCGGACGAATACAAGCGACAAGAGACAAGCGACAAGAGACAAGAAGAACTTTTCATAGAGACGTACGTTGATAAACTCAGGGCATATGTAAATGAACAGATAACACTGACATTCGCGTTTTACCAGGCAGTAGATCTGTTTGAAAACCCTGTCTATAGCGCGCCTTCCACGACCGGGTTCTGGACAGAAGACATGCCTCCGCAGAAAAAATATTACAAGGTCATAGACGGCGTGAAATACCTCGTGACCGAGATAAAAACAGCGCTTTTCGCGACCAGCCCCGGCGAATTTATAGTAGGCCAGGCAAGGCTTGAGGCAAGCGTTGAAGACCTGGAGAGATTTTCCTCGCGTCGCCCTTTCAGGGACCCGTTCAGCATGTTTAGAAGGGGGAAACCCATAATCCTTACAACGGACCCCATAACGTTTGAGATCCTGCCTTTGCCGGAAGAAGGCAGGCCCGAAAATTTCAAAGGCGATGTAGGAAGCTTCGATATTTCTTCTGAGATAGACAAGGACGATGTCAAGGAAAACCAGCCTGTAAACCTGAAGATAACCATAAAGGGAAAAGGCAACATAAAGACGGTCTCTTCACCTGATGTCCTTGAGCCGCCCGATGTAAAGTTTTATGATTCAGCGAGCTCTGAAAATATATCCAAAATGGATTATGTTGTGCAGGGCGAAAAGATATTTGAAAAGGTCATTATACCTAAACGCGCCGGTACCTTTACGCTAGGTCCCGTAGAATATTCTTATTTTGATCCGCAGGAAAAGACCTATATAGAAAAAAGGATCCCGTCCATAGAGATACAGGCCACAGAATCAGATGAAGATGCCTCTATCGAGATCCCGCTCTCAATACCAGGCCTCACAAAGGAAGAGATAAGGCTCCTGAAAAAAGACATATGTCATATAAAAAGCACGCTGCCAGATTTAGGAGCCAGGGATAATTTTCTGTATAAAAACAAGATGTTCCTGTTATCTCTTATTATGCCGCTTGCCCTTTTAACATTCCTTTATATATATGAGCTTCACAGGCAAAGGCTGATGACAGATATCGGATACGCCCGTTCCCGTCGCGCAAGAAGCGCTGCTTCAAAACGCCTTAAAAAGGCAAGGGCCGTGATGTCAAAGGCTGATGTAAAAGGATTTTATGCCGAGATATACAAGGCAGCGATAGAATATATAGCCGATAAATTAAATATCCCGCACGCGTCTATAACAAAAGACATACTGGAAGAGAGATTAAGGGAAAAAGACATATCCGTAGAGCTTATAGAAAAATTAAAGGAACTATTTGATATCTGCGACATGGCGCGGTTTGCTTCAGGCAGATTCACCGAAGAGGATATGAAAAAGTCGATCGGGGAGGCAGCTGATATCATCGCTGGTCTTGAGAGGATAGGATGAAAAAGGTAACCTTAATAACGCTCTCTATATTTTTTATTTTTTGCAGCCTGGGTTTTGCAGAATACGCGGAAAAACTCTATAAGGATGCATGTCAGAGTTACGAAAGCGAGGATTACCAAAAAGCGGTCTCGCTTTACGAGGATCTTATAGCCATGGACAAGGTCTCATCCGAGGTGTTTTATAACCTTGGCAATAGTTACTTTAAATTAAAAAATATCGGAAAGGCCATTGTGAATTACGAGAGGGCCTTGCGTCTTGCACCGCGCGACAGAGACATGAAAGTAAATTTAAAACTTGCAAAGTCAATGACAGTTGATAAAATAGAGGCATCTGAAAAAGGTTTTATCTTGAACCTGGCGCTTCTCCCGTATGGCAAGTTTAATATAAATGAATTGACGATATTTATTTTGATTTTTTACCTGGCGATGATCTTACTTTTGGTCCTTTCCATATTTTTTATAGCAAAAAGGCGTGGTATCTTTTATGGCGTGGGAGCGTCAGCGGTCTTATTTATCATTTTCTCCATATTTTTATTCGCAAAGATTCACAATGAAAATATCTTGAGGAAGGCAGTGGTGATTTCCAATAAGGTGGATGTAAGAAGCGGCCCTAAAGAGGATTATCTTTTGCAGTTTACACTGCACGAAGGCACGGTTCTCAGCGTCGTGGAAGAAAGACAGGACTGGTACGAGATCGATCTTTCAAAGGACCTCAGGGGATGGCTTCCCAGGGATAGCGTTGAAATCATATAACCACAATATATAGTTGTTTACTAGCCAGAAAATATCAATATATGGTATTTTTGACTTGACACCGGATTTTTAAGTGATATACTTTTTTGTATCTCTATGAAACAATTCAACCCGTTAGTGACCAACCAAAATATTAACAAATTAGATTCCCGGGAGGTAAAGATGCAGGTAGGAACAACCGGCGCAAAAAAATTGAATATCTCTGAAAACTGTTTGAAGGTCCTTGAAAGAAGATACCTTAGAAAAGACAAAGAAGGCAAGATCATAGAGACCCCTGATGAGATGTTCAGGAGGGTAGCCAGGCACATCGCGCAGGCGGATAGATTATACGGGGCAGGAGATCAGGAACTGAAAGAAACAGAGGATAATTTTTACAATATCATGTCTTCATTCGAATTCATGCCGAACAGCCCCACCCTGATGAACGCCGGAAAAGATCTTGGGCAGTTATCAGCCTGCTTTGTTTTGCCTGTTGAGGATTCGATGGAATCTATTTTTGAGGCAGTAAAGAATACTGCTTTGATTCATCGGTCTGGCGGTGGAACAGGGTTTAGCTTTTCTAGATTACGTCCAAAGAATAGTATGGTCCGTTCTACGGGAGGTATTTCCAGCGGCCCAGTTTCTTTTATGAAGGTATTCAATGCCGCTACGCAAGCTGTGAAACAGGGTGGAATGAGGAGGGGCGCAAACATGGGAATATTGCGTGTTGATCACCCTGATATATTGGAATTCATTAAGTGTAAAGAAGAAG
Organism: uncultured Planctomycetia bacterium; assembly: GCA_964489855.1. Lineage (GTDB taxonomy): Bacteria > Omnitrophota > Gorgyraeia > Gorgyraeales > Gorgyraeaceae > JAHIPS01. Next base: position 4,399 of record CAZBAQ010000046.1, read on the forward strand.
ATAAAGAGATAACGAATTTCAATATCTCCGTTGCGATTACAGAAGATTTTATGGATAAGGTCATAAAGGATAAAGAGTATGATTTGATAGATCCTCATACAAAGCAAGCAAAAGGTCGTCTTAAGGCAAAAGAGGTCTTTGATCTGATCGTTGATATGGCGTGGAAGAACGGTGAGCCAGGTATTGTTTTTATTGACAGGATGAATCAATTTAACCCTACGCCTAAACTGGGTCAATATGAATCAACTAACCCATGCGGTGAACAAGTACTCTTACCATTCGAAAGTTGTAACTTAGGCAGCATAAATCTTTCCAAGGTAGTTTGTAGTGAAAATGGGAAGAAACAAGTGGATTGGGAAAATCTTAAGAGGCTGGTGCATTCCGGTGTGCGTTTTCTTGATAATGTCATTGACATGAATAAGTTTCCTTTGCCGCAGATAGAAAAGATGACAAAGAAGAATCGTAAGATAGGTCTTGGTGCAATGGGGTTAGCGGATATGTTGATCCAATTAGAGATACCTTATAATAGTGATGAGGCTGTAAAGCTGGCAGAAAAGGTCATGAGTTTTATAAATGAAGAGGCAAAGAATAAATCTAAAGAATTAGCTGAGGCCAAAGGTGCATTCCCTTTCTTTAATGACAGCATATTTTTTAAAAACGGGGATCTCGTGAGGAGAAACGCTACCCTGACAACCATTGCGCCCACAGGGACCATTTCTATTATATCCAATGCCTCGAGCGGTATCGAGCCATTGTTCGCGATCTCGTATTACAGGAACGTTATGGATAACGACAAGCTTATCGAGGTCAATCTGCTCTTTGAAGCGATTGCTAAAAAAGAGGGTTTTTATTCCAGGAAGCTTATGGAGACTATCGCTACAAAAGGCTCTATAAAGGATATACCTGAGGTGCCTGAAAAATATAAGAAGATATTTGTCACCTCGCATGACATCGCACCTATCTGGCATATAAGGATGCAGGCAGCGTTCCAGAAACATACTGACAATGCTGTGTCAAAGACAGTGAATTTTCACAACGAGGCCACAAAGGATGATGTCAGAGAGGTCTATATGCTTGCCTGTAAATTAGGATGTAAGGGTGTTACTATTTACAGGGACAAAAGCAGAGAAGAACAGGTATTGAATATCTCATCAAAGGATAAAAAGGGTAAATCCAGCGCTGCTGTTTCAGCAATAGAGGTGATTGCGCCAAGACCAAGGCCTGCTGTTACAAAAGGAACGACCACAAAGGTCGCTACAGGATGCGGCAATCTCTATATTACAATAAATGAAGATGACAAGGGCATGCCTTTCGAGGTGTTTATACAAATGGGTAAGGCCGGCGGCTGCGCAGCGAGCCAGCTCGAGGCAATAGGAAGATTGGTTTCCCTGGCGCTTCGCTCAGGCGTTGAAAATAAAAAGATCATAGATCAATTACGCGGCATTCGCTGCCCGTCGCCTTCATGGGAAAAGGGCGGAAGGATATTTTCATGCGCTGACGCTATCGCAAGGGTGCTGGAGCTAAGGTTGGGTAACGGTAAGATATACCACGAGGAAGAGGAGATGGAAAAGCATTCTCCTCACACAATGATAGAGGATAAGTTAGGCAATGTCGTTGGTGTGTGTCCTGATTGCGGGGCTGCGCTCAGGCACGAGGAAGGCTGCGTAGTCTGCCGCTCCTGCGGCTACTCCAAATGCTAACATGTCAATAAGACCTGATACATGGATAAAGAGGATGGCTTTAGAGAATGAAATGATAAAGCCGTTCGAACCAGACCAGATCAAACAGGGTAATATTTCCTACGGTCTTTCCAGCTATGGATATGACATAAGGATTGCTGACGAGTTTAAAATATTCATGGGTTCTAGGGATATGATTCTTGACCCGAAAAATATGAGCCCTGATTTATTCGAGGATTTTAAAGGAAATTTCTGCATTATCCCTGCTAATTCATATATCTTGGCCAGGTCTTTAGAGTATTTCAAGATACCCAGAAATGTCCTGGTGCTCTGCACTGGAAAGAGCACATATGCCAGGACAGGTGTAGTAGTAAATGTCACGCCATTAGAGCCAGCTTGGGAAGGATACATCACAATGGCAATAAGTAACACATCTCATTGCCCTGTAAGGCTTTACGCAAATGAGGGCATTGCCCAGATAGTCTTCTTTGAGTCTAGTGAATCCTGCCAGACTAGTTATGCTGATCGTAAGGGTCGCTATCAAGCCCAGAAAACCATAACCCTCCCTAAATAACCAGTTTTATCTGACAAATTTGACATGCACGATTTGTCAACTTAGGGTTGACAAAATAAATATTTTAGGGTATACTAATTACAGAGATTGTAAAAGTATTTAGTATATGAATAAACTGTGTAAAACCAATTAAAAGCAGAGAAAATAGCCATGGGGATTTATAAGGTAATAAAATTTCTGACTGAACCAGGTTCTAAAGACCTGGTCTTTTTATTTCTCGGGCGCTGCCTCTTATTGGATAGGGCCTCTCTCCCATGGCGGGGGACCAAACTACTCAATTCAAAGAGACGCGCCCGGGTTTTTAGCATAGCTAAATTGACAAAATGAACGTGTCGGATTTGTCAACTTATGGGGGAAAGTATGGGGTTTAGGGTAGCGCGTAAGATAATTTCGCTTGTGATGGCGCAGGTGTTCTTGGTGACGAACATTGGATGGACTGCGCCTTCTGACAGGAGTCT
>CAZBAQ010000047.1:0-7077 GCA_964489855.1 uncultured Planctomycetia bacterium
TGCGGTTTACATCGCTCAAAACGCTATTTACGATTTCCATGGTCTCTTTCGGCGTCACCCTTAAGCCCTCATGAAACTCCACGCCTATGCCTCTTTTATTAAGTTCCTTATTTATAAATGGCCCGCCGCCGTGCACGAGTATAGGCCTGATGCCCACGTAGCTCATGAACACGATGTCCTGTAGAACGCCTTTTTTTATCTCAGGATCGATAAGTGCGCTGCCACCATATTTTATTACAAAGGTCTTGTTCGCGTACGCCTTTATATAAGGCAGCGCCTCTATAAGTACTGCTGATTTTCTAATCGCCTCTTCCATTATGTCCCATACTCCGCGTTTATACTTATATACTCTTTTGTCAAATCGCAGGTCCATATCTTGCTCAAGGCTGAACCCTGACCAAGATCAATAGTTATGGTTATTTCTTTTTTCTTAAATATGCCTGCGAGCGACCTTCCGGTGCCTGCGCCGTTTTTCATCACCATGATCTTTCCAAAATATATATTGAGCCTGTTCTGCTTTATATCAACCCCGCTCGAGCCAGCGCTTGCCGCGACCCTGCCCCAGTTTGGGTCACCTCCTGCTATCATTGTCTTTACCAGGCTAGAATCCGCCACATGTCTTGCAACCATATCCGCGTCTTTCTCGTTTCCGGCGCCTTTTACTATTATTTCAACAAACCTTGTAGCGCCCTCGCCATCCAGGATCATTTTTTTTGCAAGCCCTGCTGCCACGATTTTCAACGCATTCAAAAATTTAAAATATTCAGCGGTTCCTTTCTTTATAATAGCATTACCAGCCATGCCATTGGCAAAGATAACAGCAGAGTCATTTGTGCTCATATCGCCGTCAACCGTGATCTTGTTAAACGAGTCGCCTACAGTCTCTTTAAAGGCCAGCTTCAAAGCGCTCTTTTCAATCGCCGCATCTGTTGTAAAAAACGCGAGCATTGTAGCCATATTAGGACAGATCATGCCAGAGCCTTTTACCGCGCCGCCTATCCTGACAGTTTTACCGCCTATTTTTATTGCAGCGCCTGCTTCTTTATGCACAGTGTCTGTTGTCATTATTGCCTTTGAAAATTTCGTGCCGCCATCCCTGGCTAAATATTCTACTAAGGCTCCTATCTTTACCTTGATCTTATTGACCGGGAGCGGTTTTCCTATGATCCCGGTGGAGCAGATCAGGACATCCTGCTTCTTTAAATCTAATTTCCTGGCAGTCACGCCTGTTATACTGAGGGCGTCCTCTATCTCTTTTTTCCCAACGCAGCAATTCGCATTACCGCTATTTACAACTACTGCCTGCGCAGCTCCATTCTTCAGGTATTTTTCGTTCAATACCACAGAGCCTGATCTTACCTTATTCGTAGTAAATGTGGCTGCGCACACGCAAGGCGTCTCAGAATACAGAAGCGCGAGGTCGCTCTTCCCGCTTACTTTAACTCCGCAACTGACTGCTGCTGCCAGAAATCCCTTTGGCGCTGTAACCCCGCCCTTTATCTTCTTCATATCAACCCCTGCTCAAGGATGTTTTCTCCTCAAATCCGTACATGATATTCATATTCTGCACTGCCTGGCCGCTCGCACCCTTTACCAGATTATCGATCGCAGTCATCACTATGGCCATTTTCTTTTCAGGAAAAACCCTTAAGCTGATATCGCAAAAATTATTCTTCACCACGTTCTTTGTATCAGCTAAAACACCCTCGTCCAATACCCTTACGAAATATTCATCCTTGTAAAAATCCTTGTATAGTCCGAGCGCTTCTTTCTCGCTTATATTCTTTTTTAACTTCAGGTATATCGTGGAAAGTATTCCCCTTTCCATTGGGACAAGGTGCGGAACAAAATTTACCTTTACCTTGCTCCCGCTCGCAACGCTCAGCTCCTGGTCGATCTCAGGCATGTGCCTGTGTTCATTGACTTTGTACGCCCTGAAACTATTCTCCGGCCTTACCGGTTCCTGACCCAGCACCCTGCCGGCTCCGCTAAAACCCGACGCTGAATTACATACGATACTTTCTGTATCTACAAACTTTTCTTTTAAAAGCGGCGCGCATCCCAGGATCGCGCTGGTCGGATAACATCCCGGATTTGCTATTAACTGCGCGTCTTTTATATCCTTTCTATAAAATTCAGGAAGGCCGTAAACCGCTTCCTTTATATACTCAGGGCATTCGTGTTTTGTGTACCACTTCTCGTATACACTGACATCCCTTAACCTGAAATCAGCGCTTAAGTCAATGACCTTTTTCTTTGCCTTTAAAAATACAGGCGCGCACTGCATCGAGACCTTGTGTGGAAGCGCCAGAAAAACGCAATCGCACTTTTTCAGGATCTCCTCCGGCTTCATGTTCCAGCATTCCAGATCCAGCTGACCCTTCAGCCATGGATATAGATTATATATATATGATTTTTCTATCATGGCGGCAGCAACTGTTATTTTGACTTCAGGATGCTTTACCAGGATCCTTAAAAGCTCTTCACCCGCATAACCGCTTGCCCCCATTACCCCCACGTTCAACATCTCATCCTCCGTATGTAATATAAACGATTATAAAATAAAAACGCCTATCATGTCAATCTATTTCTCGTCGGAAAATGACAGGATAGGCGTCGATAAAAATTCAGATTTTAAAGTGCAGAGTATAAGATTACCTCTTTGTCCACTGGAATCTCTTTCGGGCGCCTTTCTGTCCGTACTTCTTACGTTCCTTTGCCCGCGGATCCCTGGTCAAAAACCCCTTCCTCTTTAATGCGCTCTTTGTGTCATCGCTTGTCTTTGCAAGGGCCCTTGATATACCGTGCCTCAATGCCCCAGCCTGACCTGATTTGCCTCCGCCCTTTACAGTCGCTATTATATTGAACTTGTCCGCAAGATTTGTGGTCTTTAACGGCTGTAAGACCAAGAGCCTTGAGGTAGGCCTGTCAAAATATTCGTCAAGAGGCTTTTTATTGACCTGTATTTCGCCGCTTCCCTGTAGAAGCCGTACCCGAGCTACAGATGATTTCCGCCTCCCTGTTGCCCATATTACATTCTGCTCTACCATTCCCATCTCCTTATCTGACAAACTTGACACGCACGATTTGTCAGATTATTTTCTCAGGGGCCTGAGCCTGGTGCGGATGCTCTGGCCCTGCGTATATTTTTAGCCTCGTGATCATTCTTGAGCCCAGCTTGTTCTTTGGCAGCATTCCTTTAACCGCATGCCTTACTGCCTCTGTGGGCTTTGTCTCTAAAAGTGTCTCTAAGTTCTTTGTTCTCAATCCACTAGGATAACCGGTATAGCGCTTGTATGTCTTGTCTTCCAGCTTGCGGCCTGTCACAGCTACCTTGGCAGCATTCACTACTATTGCAAAGTCGCCATCATCCACGCTTGGAGTGTGACTAACCTTGCGCTTGCCGCTTAAGATAAGCGCTACCTGGGTGGCAAACCTGCCCAGAATCTTACCCTCAGCATCCAAAAGGAAATACTTGCGCTTCACATCCTTTTTATTTAAGAGTGTCGTCTTCATAATCCGCCTTTTACAGAGAAATTGAATTATACCATAAATCCCGTGGGTGTCAAGAAGAAATTAACAACTATGCGTCAATGAAATTGATCTCTACTTTCTTTGCAAATGGCTTGGAGATTCTCTTTAAAGTAATCAGGGATATATTCTCTCTTCCCTTTTCTATGCGTGATATTAGCTGCTGGGAAATGCCTGCTTTTTGCGACAGCGCTTTTTGCGACAGGCCCTTCTCTTTCCTGATTCTCCGAATCTCTTTTCCTACTATTTCGCATGCCGCGTCACGGACTACAAAAGTATCTTTTCGAAACTTCACTCCTTTCTTCCTGTATCTATCGCGTGTTCCTTCATAAATAGTCTGCCAGAAAATTACCTTTGACTTTGCCCACTTATCCTGTTTCATGGCCTTCTTGATCTCTGCCCAGTATTTACAGAATATAAAAGGATCCAGTTCTCTAAAAACCTCTTGAATATTATTTTTACGTGCTAGGAATAAAGAAGCGAACAATATAAACCTTCTATCGCTGGGATCTTTTAGTATCTTTCTTGCTTCGGAAATACTTATCTTCCTATCCCATAACCAGTTTGTTTGCATCATATATCACCTAAACGCTCTTCTATGATTTTATCTATCTCTTTTTTAAAATGCGCTTCTATCTTTTTACAATCTATCTCTTTATCTGTTTCCAGGGTAAGGAGCCCGTCCATCATGCTCATCCTATCATAGCTCCTGAACCATCTTATTAAGCCTTCGATCATTACAGCAGTGCCATATTCATTTATAAATTTAGACAAATTCATAAAGGTATGCGAAAGAAAATAAAGATCATAAAAATCCTTCGCTTCTATTCTGCCGCCTAATACTTTCGTACGGCCTATCTCATCAATAGACGGCGCTACGCCGCTAATTGCATAGAGTTTCCTCATATAGATATCTTCGAGACTCAAAATCCTTACCCCTTCTACGAATCTTGCCGGCTTTATCAGCTTTAATGTATCTTCCACGAAATCGATCTTCAGTATGTCCTTTGCGCTGAAATGAATATTATAAACCAGAATCTTGATTTTATCTTTCTCGAGATTCTGTCCTACCAGTTCTATCTTTTTTTTAAGCGCGTTCTCTAGATAATCGACTATTTCCTTAATACGCTTTTGTGTGAAATTAGAAGTAAAGAAATCCAAATCCACGGACAATCTGTGCTGAAAATAGAATAGAGAAAGCGCAGTGCCTCCTGCAAGATAAAACTCATCTATCCTGCCGGAGAGCTTTTTTAAGACGATATCCTGATATTTTCTGATCTTTGCTTCTCTCATACTCTATAAGTATACTACTTATAAGTAGTATTGTCAAGAATAATACATATTATAAGTTGTAAAGCTCTTCGTATTTTTTGGCTGAGGAGGACCAGGAATAGTCCTGAAACAGGCAGTTTTGCTGGAGAGCGTTCCATAATGTCTTGTCTTTAAAGATAGTTACGGCATTCTTTACAGCGGCTAAAAGCGATTCTCGGTTGGCGTCCTTAAATTTGAAGCCAGTGCCTTTTTTCGCGGCAGGTTCAAAATTTTCAACAGTATCATCAAGCCCGCCTACTGCCCTTACCACAGGGACTGTCGCGTACTTAAAGCTATACAGCTGATTCAGGCCGCAGGGCTCATATCGGGACGGCATCAGAAATATATCGCTTCCTGCTTCTACCTTATGCGCCAATGCATTGTCAAAATCTATTTTTGCGCCTACATGGCCTTCATGCTCTTTGGCAAGGTCCCTGAATATACCGTTGTATTTCTCGTCGCCAAAACCCAGAAGCACAAAATCAGCTCCCAGCGCAAGCATCTCCTTCATTGCATCCGCGACTATATCAATGCCCTTCTGCACTGCAAGACGCGTTATCATACCGATAAGCGGCCGGTCTTTGTCATACTTAATGCCAAATTCTTTCAAGACATCTTTCTTGCACTCTTCTTTACCTTCTAGATTTTTACCGCTGTACTGCTTTGCTATAAATTTATCTGTCGCGGGATTCCACACAGAATAATCTACGCCATTCACTATTCCGTGAAGATCTTTTTCCCGTGTCCTTAAAAGACCGTCCAGACCGCACCCGAATTCCTCGGTCAGGATCTCGCGGCTATAGCCTTTGCTCACAGTAGTTATCGCGTCAGAATATATTATGCCTGCCTTCATAAAATTGAGTCTGCCCCAGAACTCAAGTCCATTAGGAGTAAATAATTTTCCAGGAAGATTGAGCCGGGTCATAAATTCCCGTCCGAATAACCCCTGATAAGCCATATTATGAATTGTAAAGATTATTTTCAGTTTGTCTAATGCCGCGTCCTTTTTGTGGGAAAGCCTTATATAGAGCGGGATGAGAGCTGATTGCCAGTCATTGCAATGCAGGATATCAAGATCGCCTATGTGAGGAATCGACGCGATGACTGCTTTTGCGAAAAAACCAAAGCGCAATGCATTATCCTGGTAATCACCCTGGGGCGTGCCATAGAGCTCGTCTCTATTATAATACTTGTCATTCTCTACGAAATATACGCTGACGCCATTATGCTTTAAAAAATAAAGATCGAACCCCTTTAGTTTCTTGAATAATTCTGGCGAAAACCCGGCATCCTTTACACATTTATAAAACGGCAGGATTATGCTGGAGGTATGCCCATTTTTGGCGAGCGCATCAGGAAGCGCGCCTGCCACATCAGCCAGGCCGCCTGTTTTTGCAAATGGAAAAACTTCTGAGGAGACAAATAGGATATTCATAAGACGTAGGGGACGCTTAAGCGTCCCCTACCATTCACTAGGGCTAAATCTGACAAATCGTGCGTGTCAAGATCGTCAGATTAGAGGCCTTTGTTGGCGATCAGTTCGATTAAGTCAACGACCCTGCAGGAATAGCCCCACTCGTTATCGTACCAGCTCATGACCTTTACGAGCCGCTTATCTATTACAGTAGTGAGCTCCGCGTCCACTATAGAGGATTTTGGATTGCCGTTAAAATCCTTGGAGACGAGCGGCTTGTCGCAATACTCAAGGAACCTGTTGAGTTTACCCTCTGCCGCCTCTTTGAACGCCCTGTTGACCTCTTCCTTGGACGTGTCCTTTTCCACCTCGCAGACAAGGTCCACGAGCGACACGTTTGGCGTGGGCACCCTTATGGCAAGACCGTCGAGTTTGCCTTTTAACTCAGGCAGCACCAGGCTCACTGCCTTTGCAGCTCCGGTAGTAGTAGGTATCATGGAAACTGCCGCAGCCCTTGCGCGGCGCAGGTCCTTGTGCACAAGATCCAGTATGCTCTGGTCGTTCGTGTAAGAGTGGATCGTGGTCATCAAGCCTCTTTTTATTCCAAAATTTTCAATCAGCACCTTTGCAACAGGCGCCAGACAATTCGTCGTACACGAGGCATTTGAAATCACCTGGTGCTTCTGAGGATTATACATATTCTCATTCACGCCGAGAACTATCGTAATATCCTCGTTCTTTGCCGGCGCGGTAATGATCACTTTTTTCGCGCCTGCCTGTATGTGCTTCATCACCTTTTCCTTGTCCCTGAATACTCCCGT
>CAZBAQ010000048.1:0-6993 GCA_964489855.1 uncultured Planctomycetia bacterium
TTTTTTATAATGTGCTCGCCTGTCTTAAGATTCCACCACAAATCCACATCTACTATAGTGTTTATCTGGGAAATAAAAAGGAGTGCAAATAGTAAGGTTATTACCAGCAGCCGCATAGATAATACCCCTCACCCTTTCCCTTCCGCATTAGGTGGAAGGGCAGGGTGAGGGTGAATGTTTTACCTTCTTCTCTTCTTCTTTTTTCTTCCGCCTCTTGCCATCTTTGCTCTGGAAATATCTCCTTTCTTATCGATGAAATAAAGATATCCCTTTGCCTTTTTTATACCGCATTTCAATACCTTCTCCGCCATTCTCACTCACCCCCTCTCCTTTTTATATTTTTGTTATTTTTTAACACAAGCTGGAAGCCCGTCGGTCTTCAGATGGTACCGCAGGCACTCACAACAAAGACCTTTGCGCGAACAGGGTTCATACGTGCAAGGGCACTCTTTCAGATTCTTCTGGAAATTTTTACACTTTTCCACGATCAGATCACCTCTTTTAATTTAGCCAATGCGGAAAATATGGCGAGCTGGCTCGTCTTTGGATTGCTTTTCGACGGCAGATTCTCTGTCCTTGTAAAAAGTCTGCCAAACTCACCCTCTATTTCTACCTCGTGCGTATTCCTTGTATATCTTGGAGACGTGATTATCCTTACCCTTGTCTTTTTGGGACCCAGGCCTGAAAGGCTAAGTGTTGCAGCCACGTTGATGTTTTTCGGGAAGCGCTTTACGGCATCCTGCGCGGTCCCGCTGTAGACGACAGTTTCTTTTTTTATCTTATCTACATCTATGGCGCCCTTTAATCCCTTTAGCGGTTTTCTCGTGGTCAGACTAACGCTCTTTATCTTTCCTATAGAAGCGGCCTTTAATCCGTCTATGCCGCATATAGCGCCGCTGGGAATATGCACATTGGGTTTCTTGATAAGTCCGGGGGCCTTTAAAAGTCCGCCTGTACTCATGATAAGCACGGACTTTTTCCGCAGGACCGCCTTCTTTGCAATTGCGCTAGAAACATCCACCCCGGCTGCCTCTATTACTAAATCGCTCTTCTTTATTAGATTATCCATGCTAGTTACAACAGGACGCGGTTTTATCTTTTTTGATAAGAAATCTGCCTTTTCCAGATCAATATCACAAAGCGCCACGACCCGTGCCTTAGTCTTAAGACGCGCCTGTATAAACTCTGCTATGCCTGTCCCGATCGCACCGCAGCCGATTATGCCGATCTTTTTCATATGTTTTAGACGCCGGAGATGGCGACGCCGGATTTTTCACCTGAGACCTTTAGCATGCGCGCCAGGGATTTATACGCCTTTTCCTTTATCTCGCCTGTGATCTTGATCTGATGCTCCATATTCTCCAGGGAATGCGCGACCCAGCCCAGCGTGGTAAGTTTCATGGTCGGACATACCAGTCTCTCTGTGGGCACATAAAAATCCTTGTCAGGATTTGCCTTTTTCAGTCCATACAACATGCCTGATTCTGTTGCTATTATAAATGACTTTGCCTTTGAAGTCTTGGCAAACTTAAACATGCCTGCTGTCGAACAGATATGGTCGCTTACGGAAAGTACATCCGGATTGCATTCAGGATGAGCCAGGACAAGCACATCAGGATGAAGTTTTTTCGCGTCCAGTATCTCTTCTTTTGACACGCGTATGTGTGTCGGGCAAAAACCTTCCCATAGAATGATCTTTTTATCAGGCACATTGGCCTGCACGTATCTGCCCAGATTTTTATCAGGGATAAATATGATTTTCTTGTAGTCTTTCAATGATTTTACAACCTGGATGGCGTTTGATGAAGTGCAGCAGATGTCGCTCTCTGCCTTTATTGCCGCAGAAGAGTTTACATAACACACTGTGGCGGCATCAGGATGCTCTTCCTTTTTCTCCCTCAGTCGCTCGACCGTGACCATGTCTGCCATGGGACAGCCCGCTTCTTTTACAGGCAGGAGCACGATCTTATTAGGATTAAGTATTGAGGCGCTCTCTGCCATAAAATCAACGCCGCAAAATACTATCACCCTGGCGTCTGCCCTTATTGCTGCCTGGCTGAGCGCGAGCGAATCCCCGCTTATATCCGCGATATCCTGTATCTCATCGCGCTGGTAATTATGCACGATTATGACAGCGTTTCTTTCTTTTTTCAGTTTCTCTATCTTTTTCTTCAGGTTTTGTCTATACTTGACGTCGTCCATATCTTATTTTTTCCTCGTGATAATGTTTTTATCGTCGAGAAAAACGATCTTGGGTTTATACGACAACGCGTCCTTGGTCTCGATCTGTATATACGACATGATCAGGAGTTTATCCCCTACATCGGCGCGCAGCGCCGCGCCGCCATTCATCCCGATGATCCCAGACCCCTTTGCCCCCGGAATAACATAGGTCTCCAGTCTCGTGCCGTTATTCATGTTCACGACCTGGACCTTTTCGTGAGCAATGATATCGACCGCTTCAAGCATCTCAATGTCTATCGTAATGCTGCCTTCGTAGTCAACATTGGACTCCGTGACCTTTGCCCCGTGTATCTTTGCCTTTAAAATCGTGCGAAACATCTCGATCCTTTCTCAGTTTAAAATAACATTGTCTATCAGCCTTGTCCTGCCTATTTTTACCGCCACTGCAACCAGCGTTTTTTCGGAGATCCTGTTTAAGTTTTTTAGTTCTTTTAGATCAACTATAAAAATATAATTTATTCTAGCGTCTTTTTCCTTGAGGATTAATCTGCGCATGCCTTTAATTATTTTTTTCGGATCCTTCTCGCCTTTTTCATACAAATCCTTCGCCAATCTTAAAGACCTGTAGAGTGAAAGCGCCTGACTGCGTTGACCATTGTCCAAATAGATGTTTCTCGAACTCATCGCGAGCCCGTCTTTTTCTCTTACAATGGGCAGGATCTTTATTTTTACAGGCATGTTAAGGTCCTCGACCATTTTTTTGATCACGATCGCCTGCTGCGCGTCCTTTTGTCCAAAATACGCGATGTCAGGATCTACGATATTAAAAAGCTTTGTGACAACTGTTGTGACGCCTTTAAAATGACCGGGTCTGGAGGCGCCGCACAGCCTGCCCGCAAGGCCTTCGACATTTACATAGCTGGAAAATCCGTTTGAATACATGCTTTTTGGGGTCGGGAAAAATACAATATCCACACCGTTGGCCCTGCAAAACCTTAGATCGCGATTCAGATTCCTCGGGTACTTTTTAAGGTCTTCTCCTGATCCAAACTGAATCGGATTTACAAAGATACTCACCACAACACAGTCTGTGTCTTTTCTCGCTTTTCTTATAAGACTCAGGTGGCCCTCGTGCAAATAGCCCATTGTGGGAACAAGGCCTATGGTCTCTCGCCTTCTCTTAATTGAATCAATCTCGTTTACTAGTAATTTTATACTCTTATATACTCTCATCTATATTGTTCAAGGCTAAGCCTTGAACATGTCTGTTCAAGGCTTAGCCTTGAACAATATCTCTTAGCGGTTTAAGCACGAACTCCCGCTCCCTCATCCTCGGATGCGGCACCTTTAAATCAGGTTCGTCTATTTTCTCTTCGCCGTACATTAGTATATCCAGGTCTATTGTGCGCGGCCCGTTTTTAACTGACCTCTGTCTGCCAAGCTGGTTTTCTATTTTCTGCAAGACTAAAAGAAGCTGCCGCGGCTCTAATTCTGTGTTTATAGCTATAACGCCGTTCAGGTATTTTGACTGATGGGGCCCGCCAACCGGCTCTGTCTCATATATTGACGAGACCTTTGTCACCTCAATACCTCCTGCTTCCTTTAACTCCTGAATCGCAGCTTCTATATTTCTCTGCCTATCTCCCAGATTCGACCCAACACCTATATAACACTGCATCCATCCCCCACCCTTATCTGACAATCTTGACACGCACGATTTGCCTGCCCCGAGCGAAGTCAAGGGGTCAGATAAGGCAAAGCCTTTCTATATTACCTTTTTCAGTCGCTCTACTGCCTCCTGCATACGCTCCTTCGAGACAGTAAGCGCCATTCTCACGTAACCCTCTCCACTCTGACCCATGCCTATGCCAGGCGTTATGACTATATCTGCCTTTTCCAGAACTGCTCTCGCGCATTCAATAGAAGTCTTGTATTTTTTCGGTATGCGCGTCCAGACATAGAAAGTCGCTTTCGGATTCCGCGTAGACCAGCCTACTTTATTTAATCCATCGACAAGTGCATCGCGCCGTTCCTGGTAGATCCTGTTCATCCTCTCGGTATGCTTTTCCGAAATATCGAGCGCGGTTATGCCGGCGACTTGGAGCGCATTGAAGGCGCCTGAGTCAATATTTGATTTTACCTTGGCTATTGCCGATACTATTTTCTCATTGCCGCACACAAAACCGACCCTCCACCCGGTCATATTGCAGGTCTTGGAAAGTGAATGAAACTCCACGCCCACATCCATCGCGCCAGCTACCTTTAAAAAACTGCCGGGCTTGTAGCCGTCAAACGCTACTTCAGAATACGCCGCGTCATGCGCCACAATGAGATCGTGTTTTTTTGCAAACAGTGCCACGTCCTCAAAAAATCTTTTTTCGCATACAGCGCTCGTAGGATTATTTGGATAATTTATATAAAGGAGCTTTGCCTTTTTAAGGACATCCTTTTTAATCACGTTCAGGTCCGGGAGAAAATTGTTCTCTTCTAAAAGAGGCATCGTATGCACGATACCGCCTGAAAGAATCGTGCCGCTTTTATAAGGAGGGTAACATGGATCAGGTATAAGAGAAACGTCCCCCGGGTTAATAAAGGCAAGCGGTAGATGCGCTATGCCTTCCTTTGAACCAATCAAGACAAGCACCTCTTTATCCGCGTCAAGCGTGACGCCGAATCTGGTTTTATACCACCCGGCGACCCTGCTCCTTAATCCAGGAATGCCTTCGTCCAGCGGATAGTGCTGGTTTTTTGGATCCTGCGCTGCTTTATGAAGAGACTCTACCACTTCCGCGGGCGTTGCCTCATCAGGATCGCCTATACCCAGGTCTATAATATCCCTTCCCTGCGATTTAGCTTTTCGTTTTGCCTTATCTATCTCGACAAATAAATAAGGCGGCAGATTCTTTAATCTGTCACTCAGTTCAAAACTCATATATCGTCCTTCCTATTTTATTACATCGAACATGCTGTATAAGCCTGACTTCCTGCCGGCAATAAATTTGGCCGCATCCAGCGCGCCTCTTGCAAACGTGTCCCTTGAATAGGCGCTGTGCTTCAGTTCTATCCTCTCGTTCTCTCCTTTAAATATCACGCTGTGATCGCCCACTATATCGCCTTCCCTGATAGACTCTATGGGAGGCGTCTCGCCTCTTACTTTTGAAACCGCTTCTCCCAATCTTTTGGCAGTGCCGCTCGGCGCGTCCTTTTTCCCGGCATGGTGCGCCTCTATTATCTCGACCCTGTAGCTTTTATCAAGCGCCTTTGCCGCGATCTCAGTAAGTTTAAACAATACATTAGCGCCAACGCTCATATTAGGAGAAAATACGATCGGGATCTCTTTGGCCGCGGCCTCTACCTTTTTTATTTGCTCAACTAACAGGGCTGTCGTACCTATCACCATACCTATTTTATTTTTGCGGGCAATATCCAGGTGCTCCATTGTCACATCTGGAAAACTAAATTCTATCAGCACATCGCAGTCTCGAGCGACCCTGCCAAAATCAGACGCGACAATGCTCCTAGTTTTACCCAGACCAAGTATCTCTCCTGCGTCTTTTCCCACAGCAGGATTATCAGGAGATTCCAAAGCGACCTTTATTGCAAAGTCCTTGTCCTTTGACGCCAGCGCGCCGATCCTCTTTCCCATCCTGCCTGCTATACCGCTTATCGCTAACCTAATCATATTAGCCCTCGGCTTTCAGCTATCAGCTTAAAGCAATCCGTAATCCTTTAATGCCTTTTTAAGTTTCCCCAGATTTTCCTCGCCTATCGCGCACATTGGAAGGCGCAGGCTTGAATCATCTATCAGGCCCATGAGCGCCATGGCTGTCTTGACCGGAATAGGGTTTGTCTCTATAAATATTGCCTTTATAAGAGGCAGGAGTTTATAATGCAATTTCCTTGCGCCGGCGATATCGCCTTTTTTGAATCTTGAGACCATATCTGCCGCGTCTTTTGGCGCGATATTAGCCACTACTGAGATAACGCCTGTGCCGCCTATTGCCAAAAGGGGCAGGGTAAGACTGTCATCGCCGGAGATCAAATCAAACCCCTTGCCGCATAACGCGTGGATCTGGGACATCTGATCCAGATTGCCGCTCGCCTCTTTCACGCCCACGATATTTTTTACTTTGCTGAGTCTCAGCATCGTCTCTGGTGTTATATTGACTCCTGTTCGGGACATTATATTGTAAACAATAAGAGGGATATCGACCGCGTCAGCTATTTTTTTAAAATGTTGATAGATGCCTTCCTGCGTAGGCTTGTTATAGTAAGGCGTGATCTGTAACGACGCCTCAGCGCCTGCCTTTTTCGCGTACTCGGTCAGCATAATAGCCTCCGCAGTATTATTAGCGCCTGTGCCAGCCATGACAGGGACCTTTTTATTCGCGGCCTTTATTACCACGTCTATGACATGCTCGTGCTCTTCGTAGGAAAGCGTCGCGGACTCGCCCGTTGTGCCGCACGGGACGATAGCAGAGGTCCCGTTTTTTATCTGGAATTCCACGAGCCTTGCCAAAACCTTTTCATCGACCTTTCCTTTTTTAAACGGTGTTATTATTGCTACCATTGAACCTTCAAACATAATCCACCTCTCCTGTGTAAACCTTTCGCGCTCCACCTTCCAGATACACATCCTTGATTTTATTGCCGATTTTTTTTAAAGAGACCTTTAAAATCCCGCCCTTTGTATGAACGTTTGCTCCGTGACCCGCGACAATCGCTGACGCCACCGCGCCTGTGCCGCACGCAAGCGTCTCTCCTTCGACACCCCGCTCGTAAGTCCGCATTTTTATATTTTTATCATCT
>CAZBAQ010000049.1:0-6975 GCA_964489855.1 uncultured Planctomycetia bacterium
CTGGGCTGGGTGGTGCAAAATAGCTGAAACTGTAACGTGACTATTCAGATAGCACACGCTTGAATAATAGCGTGAATATGCTAAACTTATATGCGATGAATATTAAAAATAAACTCAATATCAGCGCGATTATATTAGGCCTTACATCCATGATAGGCCAGATAATCATCATCCGCGAGCTCATCGTGGTATTTTACGGAAACGAGCTCTCACTCGGAGTCATACTTGCCTCATGGCTCTTCTGGACAGCGATTGGAAGCTCTGTATTCGGAAGACTGGTCGATAAGATCAGTTTCAAGACAACGCTTCTTGCCGCCGTACAGCTTTCCGCCTCCATAATCCTTCCTTTAAACATATTATTAATCCGTTCTATTAAATCGCTTTTAAATATTTCAACCGGCGAGATAATAGGGCTTCAGCCTATGTTCATGGTTTCTTTTATATCCCTGTCTCTGATATGCGTGCTGCTTGGCTTTACATTCACTCTTATATCAAAGCTTGCTTCTGAAAATAGCCCCAGCCCGGCAGGATCAATAGGAAAGATATATTTACTGGAAGGACTTGGCGCCTCGATAGGGGGCCTTTTATACAGCCTTTATCTCATAAAGGTCTTTTCACAGTTTCATAATGCGCTCATCGTCTCATGCTTTAATATAACCATCTCCATTTTTTTCGCGAGAAATATAATCCAGCTTGTGTTCCTGGCAGCGCTCGGCGCAGCATTTATATTCAACTGGCCCAGTCATGTCGACGGATTCGTCAGATCCCTGCAGTTCAGGCCATTCAAGGTAGTGGAAAGCATCGATTCCATATACGGAAATATCGCTGTAACAAAATCGGGCAACGACTACAGCTTCTATGAAAACGGGCTTTTGATATTTACGACCAATGACTTTTTAACAAGCGAGGAATCTGTCCACTACGCGATGCTGGAGCATCCTGCGCCTAAAAAAGTGCTTCTTATAGGAGGTGGAGTAAGCGGCTCGCTCGAACAGATCCTGAAGCACAGCGTGGACACAATAGACTATGTTGAGCTGGATCCTTTAATAATAGAGCTCGCCCGTAAATATGTCCGTGTCCCTGCTGATAAAAAGATAAATTTCATCAGCATGGACGGACGGCTTTTTGTAAAAGAAAACTCTGAAAATAAGACTTACGACGTAATTATCGCGAACCTCCCGGACCCGTACACTGCCATGTTTAACCGCTTCTACTCGCTTGAATATTTCCGGGAGGCAAAGAAACTCCTTGCAGACGGAGGGATCCTCTCATTCTCGCTAAGCTCGTCTGAGAACTATATAAACCCTGAAAACGCGGCTTACCTAGGGTGCATCTTTAATACGCTTGAAAAGGTATTCCCTGAAATAAAACTGCTTCCGGGTGATGATGTCGTATTTCTGGCGTCGGATAAAAAGGACCTGTTGACTCACGATACCGGGGTTTTGCTAAAAAGACTCGGCGACAGGAAAATAAAAACCCAGTTTGTAAGAGAATACTACCTTCCGTTTAAGCTTTCGCCATTAAGGATCAAATACGTGGAAAACACCTTAAAAGAATTCGGGGGCAGAAAGATCAACACTGATTTCAGGCCCATAGGGTATTTCTATCATATGCTTCTGTGGCTGACATTATTCAGCGCCGGCCGTGGGATCCTGCCGCACATAGGCATATTTAATATCTGGTTATTTATAGGGGTTGTAACAACACTCTTTTTGATCATACTGATGTTTCAGAAATTGCGAAGATCCTCTTTTAGAACACCTGTCAGGATATCCATCGGCGCTACCGGCATGAGCGAGATATGTTTTCAGATAATCGTTATACTGGCCTTTCAGTTCCTGTACGGGTATGTATATTACAAGATAGGGCTTATCCTGACATCTTTCATGATAGGTCTTGTTTTGGGGAGCTTTTTTATAAACAGGCGGCTCGAACGCATTCAGGATGAACGCTCGCTTTATCTAAAGACCCAGGCCGCGATATGCCTCTACCCTCTGGTCCTTCCTCTGGCATTTAAAATACCTGATTTCCAGCTGGGTTTCGCGTTTCTTCCTATAATAGCCGGATTTTTAGGCGGGTTCCAATTCCCTCTTGCGAACAAGATCTGTCTTCAGTCCTCTGGCGACGTGGGTAAAACCACAGGGGGGCTCTATGGCATCGATCTCTTAGGCGCCTGTATAGGTGGGCTTTTGACAAGCCTGATTTTCATCCCGCTGCTCGGCATCACCCAGACCTGCGTACTCCTCTTCACCATAAACACCCTCGTATTAATACTGCTTTTTTCCTCCCGAGCCTGACTTGTTTTTTCAAGCAAATATGCTATACTTTTATATAGAAGAAACAACAGGAGGTGCACGAGTAGCGCAAGCACAAAGGTTTATAGCCTATAAAAAGAGCCCTTAAAATAAGGGCTCTTTTTATTTTATATCATCTTCGCCAAAGACCTCTGCTGAATAGATATAGATCTCGGTTGATTCATCCTTCCACGCGTCTTTAGGCAGGCCTGCTTTCATGCAGGTGTGTTCAAGGAATGTCTGGCGGTCCCAGCCATATTCTGTCGCGACCTGGGGAAGGAGGATCCCTGCATAAAATCCACTTTTCATATATATGCCGTGCTTTCCAACCTCTATCTCTCCTGTATCAGTAATCCTTTTGAGTGGCGTGAGCGCTGATATCTCTAGCTCTATATCTTTAAGCTCCTCGTCAGATACAGGCCTGAAACGATGGTCGTTTACTGCGGCGGATTTCGCGACCTCCTTAACAGTCTCGTGAAGAGGCTTTACAGCTATTATATACCCGATGCACCCTCGCAGCTGGCCATGTTTTTTTATTGTGACAAACGCGCCGGTATTCTCTTTTAAGCGCTCTTCTGTCACCTCTGGCTGCTCTTGCTTCTTGCCGGTAACCGCCTCTATTATCGAGGCCCTGGCGATCTGAAGAAGCTTCTTTTTCTCATTCTTAGTCAAATATTCTTCTTTCATTATCATCCCCTCCTTTTGCCCTTTCTCTTTAGGGATGTACATTAAAAGTGCGCCGTAACCCACTACCCTTGATTTATCACCTATTGGCGCATCGCCAGAATTTGCATACTTTAAAATTTCAAATTCTGCGCCTAAAATATTACTCATCTCTATAGCAGTCTTTACGCCGTCTATGCCGCAGCAAAGAGTTTGCTCTCCTGGAATATTTAAAGACATAACTCCTCTTATGTATTCTTCTAGCCTAAAAATACCCTTTTCTTTTATTACCTCTAACAGCTTTACATCTATCCTGTTTGCATCTTCATAACCAGGGTAATGCGACATATCGGTGGAAATCACCACTAAATCATTTTTTCCTAAATTTACAGCCAAAAGTCGAGCTAATTCTTTATAGCTATCGTCGTAAGAATTTCCAAAAAGTATTGGTACTATCTTAAAATCGCCTTCCAGAACCGTCTGTAAAAACGGTATTTGCATTTCAAGCGTATGGTCATTTGCATGCACGTTTTTATCATATTCGATTACATCTCCATCGTTTACTAATTTATCCGCCAGTCTCTTATCTATCTTAACAATGCCCAGCGGCGTTTTCCATGAATCACTCTCGTCAATTGCAATACCCTGAAAATGAGCAGTATGTGAATTGCATATTAAAACTACTGTATTGATCTTACGGCCCTGTATTTGTTTAAAGCTATACGCAGCAACCTGACCTGAATATGCATAGCCGGCATGAGGCACAACTATAGCTACAATCTCTCCCTTTACATCAATCCTCGTCACATTATCCAGAAACCCCTCTATCGTCTCACTAATCCCTTGTTCATCTCCTGGATAAAACGCACCTGCTGCAGTTGGCCTTCGCACCTCTTCAGACGAGTAACTGGTACATGAGAACAAAAACATGATAAATACTAAAATAATTATCTTTTTCATATCAACCTGCCAGATTTTTGTAATATCTCGCGTCCTTTTGCGAAACATCGCTTCTATTATTGAAAATCCTCAAAAGCGGCAATGCCAGGAAAGCCAATGCCCCAAGAAAACCTGTCTTCAAAAACTCTGCCCGTGTAATCTTTCTCTTTAACATCTCGACCTCCTGAGGCGAAACCTCGACCAACCTTGGTCGAGGTTTCGCCTCGATAAATCCGATTAACTCCATTTACCTGGTATATGTTTCCCGCAGAATTTACATCTAAAGCCTTCTGTAATATTATACTCCAGGATCATGTATCCGCGCCTTGCAATAACAATATTTTTGCACACAGGGCAGTAGGTATTATTGCCCTCGTGGCCCGGCACATTGCCGACATACGCGTAATGGATGCCTTTGGAGATCGCGATATCCCTTGCCAGCGTCAACGTCTCCTCTGGTGTCGGCGGAAGATTCTTTAACTGATACATCGGCCAGAACCTTGAAAAATGTAAGGGCACCTCTACCCCTACGTTTTCAACTATCCAGTCGCAAAGCCTTGAAAAATCCTCCTTAGTGTCATTATATGTCGGCACTACCAGATTCGTAAGCTCTATCCACACACCCTCTCTTTTCATCGTGACTATTGTATCCAGGACCGGCTTGAGCGTGCCCTTTGGCACAGTCTCATAAAATTTCTCTGTGATGCCTTTTAAATCAATATTCGCGGCGTCCACAAAACTAACTGCCTCTTTTAAAGGACCTGGGTTTATGTATCCGGCTGTCACCCACACATTTAAAAGGTTATTTTTATGCGCCAATCTTCCGGTGTCAGCAGCGTATTCAAAAAATATAATCGGATCAGAATATGTATAAGCAATCGTCCTGCATTTAGCGGCTATTGCCTGGTTCACTACTTCTTGAGGCGACAGGTCGATGTTCTGTGTATTCTCCGGCTCTCTCTGGGATATTTCCCAGTTCTGGCAATACATGCAATGGAGATTACACCCGGCAGTCGCGATAGAAAAGGAGCTAGTCGACGGTAAGTAATGAAAAAGCGGTTTTTTCTCAATGGGATCCACGTGCACTGCGCAGGGTTTTCCATATACGAGCGTCTGGAGCTTCCCGCCTACGTTCATACGAGCGAGGCAATTGCCTCTATCTCCGTTGCCGAGCTCGCATTCCCTCGGGCACAATAAACATTTAACCTTACTCATTCATCACCTGATAGTAATCGGCTTCCCGCGGCTGTAATCCTGTTTGTTCTAACCTGGTCAGGGTCTTATCCATGTCTACTGATCCAACTTTGTAAGGCGCATTTAAACGCGCCCTACAAAGTTGAATATTTTGCAAGACACTCGCCGTAAACAATACTACCAGTATTATGGCTATACAAATAAATAATTTATCCTTCATCTTTTTCTAAAAACCCTCCTGCCGCATCTTGACAATATATCCATAAACGCGCCTGCAGCGCAGAAATAATTACAGAACGGCCTGTGGTGGAATAAAGATAAAACCAGTATTATGGAAGCTATTGACCACGCGACTATAGTCCCGCGCCTTAAAAATATAGTTGAAAACGGCTCGTAATTTACAATATTTGGATTATTTAATAACAAAACTAAAACCGTAAGCAACCACAACAAGATATACCTGATTTTTCTAAGCCTGCTGGAAAGCTCAGGCGTTATCTCAATTTTAAATCTCGAGAGCTTGTTCAAAAATACCTGCAGGCCCCCAAAAGGGCACATATATGAACAATAAAACCCGCCTAATAGAAATGTCAGCGCTCCTCCGCCAAAGATAAATACAAACCAGGCAATGTTTGGACCAGCCTCTGGAACCTGCCATAAAAATATCTTGGCGAGCATTGTCATTGAAATAAAATTTGCCTTTAAAAATCCAAAATATACGATTGAAGCCAATAACCCGACATACCTGAGCCACGCCTTTTTAAAATAAAACGCGATTAAGAGAAATGTTATGATTAAAATCGTTATATAAAAATCAGGATCTGGTACAAAAGGCGGCTTCTCGCTTATCTGGCTGCCCTTTAGCCTTTCCAGGGACGTTTTTAATGCCCTGGCCACTGCCTTACTGGATATAGTCGCGTGCGTTATAGCGTCTATATCGTCAAAATCATCTCCAGCCTTCTTTCCTTTAAATTGGGCTAAAAATTCCGGCCGCGTCATCATGTCAGCCACATATTCGCTTGTCTCGCTGTGCTCCAGTATCTCAATATCCTTTATGTTTTCATCTTTGTTCAGCTCTACCAGCATCTCTATGCGGCCGCCAAACCCTTTTACTTCTGGCGCGAGATCTTTAGTATTAAAAAAATATCCTTCTCTAACTACGCTTTCTTTGTTAGACCCATAGCGTCCGTGAATATTCACAGCCATGGCTATTAATAAAGTTATGATGATTATATATTTTTTACGCATTCTTTTGCCTCTTAATAAAAAGCGCTAATGCGATTATAAAAATCACGCCGCTTGAGACCTGCGCTATCTTTAAGCCAGTGCCCCATATGTATAAACTATCCCAGCGCAAACTTGATATAACAATCCTTATGGAGCTATATGTCATCAGATACATTAAAAAAAGACCGCCTTCGAATCTGATCTTTTTTCTCAAATTCCACAAGACAAAAAATCCAATAAGATTAAAGATAAGCTCGTAAAGCTGCGTAGGATGGACTGCTACGTTTATTTCTGGAAACTTTACTCCAAATATTGACTCTGTTGGCACACCGTAGCAGCATCCGTTTAAAAAACACCCGATTCTTCCGATCGCCTGGCCTAATAGTATTGAAGGCGCGAGTGTGTCAGCCAGCGCCCAGAAAGAAACCTTATATCTTTTTGAAAATAAAATGCCTGCTGCTATGCCTCCTATAATACCTCCATGTATAGCAAGCCCTCCCTGCCATACCTTAAAGATCGAGAGAGGATTTTTTATAAAAATCTCAGGGCTTGAAAATGCCAGATAATAAAACCGCGCGCCTATTATTGAACCAATGACAATATAAAGGCCAAGGTCGTAAATTAAATCCGGATTTATCTTCTTTCGTTTCGCCTCTAT
>CAZBAQ010000050.1:0-6867 GCA_964489855.1 uncultured Planctomycetia bacterium
TGACCATAAAGTCAGGATTTCCTCCCAAGAGAATATCTGTACCGCGTCCAGCCATGTTTGTCGCGATCGTAACCGCGCTAAAACGGCCTGCCTGCGCAATGATGACCGCCTCCATCTCGTGATATTTCGCGTTCAGAACATTATGCGGGATGCTGCGCCGTTTTAGAAACGAGCTCAGGCGCTCTGATTTTTCTATTGAAATAGTACCGACAAGGACAGGTCTGCCTTTTCTGTGTAATTCCTCGATCTCGTTACACACTGCGTCAAACTTTTCCCTTTCGCTTTTATAGATAACATCAGCGTGATTTGTCCTTATCAGAGGTTTGTTTGTCGGGATAGCGATCGTGTCCAATTTATAAATATGGCTGAATTCATTCGCCTCTGTCATCGCAGTGCCTGTCATGCCTGCTAATTTTTTATACATCCTGAAATAATTCTGAAACGTAATCGTGGCAAGCGTCTGGTTTTCCCTTTCTATCTTTAAGCCCTCTTTTGCCTCCACTGCCTGGTGCAGGCCGTCTGACCAGCGCCTGCCAGGCATGAGCCTGCCCGTGAATTCATCGACGATGATCACCTGACCTTCCTTTACAACATAATCCACGTCTTTTTCAAAAAGATTGTGCGCTTTCAGGGCCTGGATCACGTGGTGGCGGTACTCCATGGTGCTGGCCTCGTGCATATTTTCTATGCCGAGCATGCCGGCGACCTTTGCCTCGCCGTCCTCTGTGAGATGCGCGGTATGAGCCTTTTCATCAACGATATAATCAAACCCTTTTGAAAGGTCTATGCCTTTGAATTTCGCGTCTATCTCGTCCTTTTCTAAGATAATCTTGCCTTTAAGCCGCGGCACGATCTTATTGCAGGTATAATATTTATCCGTGGATTCCTCTGACGGCCCAGAGATAATAAGCGGTGTGCGTGCCTCGTCGATCAAAATACTATCCACCTCGTCGACAATCGCGTAATTTAACTCGCACTGCACCATGTGCTCTTTTCGAACGACCATGTTGTCTCTAAGGTAATCGAATCCAAATTCATTGTTCGTGCCATAAGTTATGTCACTTCCGTAAGACATCTGCCTGATATCAGGACCCATGTCATGCTGGATCGTCCCCAGTGTAAGACCGAGGAATTCATACACAGGCCCCATCCATTCCCTGTCGCGCCGCGCAAGGTAGTCATTTACCGTAACGATATGCACGCCCTTGCCGGTGAGCGCGTTCAGATACGCGGGAAGTGTTGCGACAAGCGTTTTGCCCTCGCCTGTCGTCATCTCAGCGATCTTTCCCTGGTGAAGCACTATGCCGCCTGCTATCTGCACGTCAAAATGCCGCATGCCTATCCTGCGACGCGCTACCTCGCGCACAACAGCAAATGCCTCAGGCAGGATATCGTCGAGAGTCGCGCCCTCGCCTAGACGTCTGCGAAACTCGTCTGTCTTTGCCTTCAGCTCAGGATCCGAAAGCTTCTCTATTGCTGGCTCAAGCGAATTGACCTCCTCCACAAGCGGCTGCGTCTTCCTCAGCTCCCTCTGATTCTGCGTCCCGATTATCTTGTTGAGTATCCAGTTAAACATAACTTGCCCACTTCTCCTTTAGAAGCATAGAGACGTCTACCAGTGCAAAAAGGAACCTGTCCCAGCCTTGTTCGGGAACCTGTCTCCTTATCGTTTTAAGGGCAGCTTCCCGATTGGCGCGGTAGACGTCTCTTAATCTTTAAGCCTTGCGGACCTTCCATTTTAAAAACGCCTCGATAAATCTGTCGATCGCGCCGTCCATTACAGCATTCACGTTCGATGTCTCGCAATCAGTCCGATGATCCTTTACCATTGAATAAGGATGCATGACGTAGGAGCGGATCTGGCTGCCCCATTCTATCTTCTGCTTCTTGGCATTCTCCTTTTCTATTTCCTTTTTCTTTTCTTCTAATTTTAATTCATAGATCCGCGCCTTCAAAACCTTCATTGCCGTTGCCTTGTTTTTGTGCTGCGAGCGCTCGTTCTGGCACTGCACTACGATATTTGTCGGAAGATGCGTGATCCTCACAGCAGAATCCGTGACATTCACATGTTGGCCGCCTGCGCCGCTCGAACGATAGGTATCGATTCTCAATTCTGACTCTTTTATATCTATCTCTATATCGTCCTCGACCTCTGCGATAATATCCACGGAAGCAAAAGACGTGTGCCGTCTCTTGTTCGCGTCAAAAGGCGATATTCTCACGAGACGATGCACGCCCCTTTCTGATTTAAGATAACCATACGCGTAAGCGCCGCTCACGATCATGACAGCGCTTTTTACCCCCGCCTCTTCGCCAGGCAGCATATCAATGATCTCTGTCTTGTACTTATTCTTCTCTGCCCACATCGAATACATCCTAAGAAGCATACTCGCCCAGTCACACGATTCTGTGCCGCCTGCGCCCGAGTGGACGCTTAAAATCGCGTCGTTGCAGTCGAGCTCGCCGCTCATAAGGCTCTTAAATTCCAGAGCGTCCACGTCTTTTTCCAGTCTTTGCAATGACCCCCTGACCTCGTCTATAGAACCTTTGTCGTCGCTGTCCACTATCACTATCAGTTCGCCCAATTCATCAAATTCCCTCCTGCATTCAAAATACGGATCCACCACAGCGCGCGCCTTTTTTAATTCCTTGATAACGGAACGCGCCTTTTCCTGGTTGTCCCAGAACCCGGGGTCAGCCATCTTTGCCTCGAGTTCTTTCAATGCCTTTTCATTCTTATCAATGTCGAGATAGACCCTGAGCTCTGATAACTTTTTATCTAATTCCTTTAATTTTGATTTTATTTCTTCAAGCATGCTCTCTCTATCTCCAGTAATCTCTTCTTTAAATCCGCGCCGAGCGCGTATTCGCCAGGCGAGCCGTCAGAGCGCACTACCCTGTGGCACGGCACAATAATCGTGAACGGGTTTTTCTTAAGCGCTGTGCCAACTGCCCTTACAGCGCCGGGCCGTCCGACCCTCTGCGCCACCCACGAATAGCTCCTGGTCTCGCCGCGCGGTATTGACTTTACCACAGTATATACCTTTTTCTCGAACCAAGTCAATGCTTTCATAAGAATCGAGACGGTTTCCGAGCCAATCGGGAAAGCCCTCTCTTTCGCAGTTTATGGTGGTACTTCAGCGCGAAGCGGTGAGCCTCGTCGCGAATCTCCTGCATAAAATATAAAAGCTGCGAGTCCCTGTTTATATCCAGAGGTGTCCTGGAGCTCAAGGTATATATCCTCTCATGCTCCTTTGCAATGGCGACAATCGGCACGTGCCGCAGGTTAAGCCTCAAAAGTTCCTTGTACGCCGCCTGCAGATGCCCTTTGCCGCCGTCGATTATAATAAGGTCGGGAAACTGGCCACCCTCTTCCTTGAGCCGCTTGTACCTGCGCCTAACTATTTCCTGGATCATGGCGTAATCGTCAATATCCTCTACGTCCTTTATCCTGAATTTCCTGTAGTTTGATTTGTCAGGTCTGCCATTATTAAAATACACCATGGAGCCTGTTGCCTCCTTGCCGCTTATATTGGAGACATCAAACGCCTCTACCTTTAAAGGCAATCTCGGTAGTCGTAAAAGTTTTTTTAGCTTTACTGCAACATCGCCCCACCCGCTATACTCCCTTAATTTTTTCCCAGGCACCTCTGAAAGCGCTGCGATCCTATTCCTCAAGATCACTGCCTCTTCAAAATTTTCAAGCCCTGCCTCCTCGTTCATCCTGTGCTCCAGCTCTTTTAAAAGCCGCGTCTTTTTGCCTTCTAAAAATAATACGAGCTGGTCCACGATCTCGCGATATTCCTTCTGGCTGATCTTTTTAACACATGGCCCTCCGCACTGGCCAATATGATACGACAGGCAGACGTCGCCTGGCATATTCCTGCATGTCCTTAAAGGAAAAATGCCTTTCATGACCTGAAGCGCGCTGCGCAGGAGCTTGACACGCGTGTACGGCCCGAAATATCTGGATCCATCATCTGTTTTTTTCCTCGTAATAATAAGCCGCGGGAACTTCTCAGCCAGCGTTAATTTCAAAAAAGGAAAACTCTTGTCATCCTTTAGTTCGACATTGTATTTCGGCTTTTTTTCCTTTATCAGGTTTGACTCGTATATGAGTGCCTCTTCCTCTGACGCTGTAACGAGATAATCCAGGTCCTTCACGCACTCCATGAGAGACATCTGCCGCGCAGCCATAGGCCTCGCATCCTGAAAATAGCTCGACACCCTTTTTGACAGGTCCTTTGCCTTGCCTATATACAGCACCTCTCCAGCGGAATCCTTCATCATGTAGACCCCGGGCGCGTGCGGCACCTTTTTTAGCTTTTCCTTAATACCCATTTAAAAAATCCCCTTGCCTCTTTTATGTCTAATAAAAATACTGCCAGGATATAACTGAGGATGCCTATTAATATGACAAGGAAAAGGTTAAACCCGATCATGTATGCGGTAAAATAAATGATCACGGCCATAAAAACACTTGCGAGCAGCACCTTTAAGAACGAACCCAGTATCCTTAACCCGTCTATGCTACCTATCTTTTTCCTCAAGATAAAAAACAGCAAAAAGAAATTAAAGCTCCCTGAAATCGACGTTGCCAGAGCGAGCCCGCTTATCTTTAAAGGAAACATGAGCATGATACTCAACACGATATTTAAAATCAAAGAAATACTGGCTATCTTCACAGGCGTGAGCGTGTCTTTTAAAGAATAAAAACACGATACCAGGATCTTGATACCCGCGTAACTGAAAAGACCTATTGAATAGAATACGAGCGCGCCCGCGGTTATTGATGTCGAATAACTTCCGAACATGCCCCTCTCGAACAATGCGCTGGTAATCGGTCTTGCCAGCACTATAAGACCCAGCGACGCTGGAAGCATGATGAAATTCACTGCCCTCAATGAAAACGAAAGCGTCTCCTTCAGTTTTGAAAGTCCGCTCTCGAGGGCCTCCCGCGACATGGTCGGCAATGCTGCCTGCGCGATCGCTATCCCGAATATCGCGAGCGGGAACTGAAATATCCTGTTCGCGTAATAAAGCGCTGCCACTCCGTCCGCGCCTACTATGTGAGAAAGAGACGCAAGTATCGTATTGACAAAAATATTTATCTGGTACACGCATGAGCCCAGGACCCTGGGAACGAGCAGGATCCCTATCTTTTTCACTGCCCTGTGATAGAGCCCGCTCGCAAAACTAAACCTGAACCCCTTTGCAAATAAAACCGGGACCTGCAAAGCGAGCTGCAAGACCCCGCCTACTAAAACACCTGTTGCCAGCGCTGATACACTGCCCTGTCTGGCCAGGGCACAGATTATTATTGAAAGATTCAAGATCGCTGGCGCGAACGCAGGCGCTGAAAAATGTTTGAGCGAATTAAGGACGCCCATGCTGTAGGCCAGAAGCCCGACAAGCAATATATAAGGAAACATGAGCCGCGTCAGGTATATGGTGACCTTTAATTTTTCAGGGTCATTTATAAAACCAGGCGCTATGAGACGCACGATTACCGGCGCAAAGGCCACGCCGAGCAAGGTCACTATCGCGAGCGCTATAAGGACCACGTTTAAAAGTACGTTTGCCAGATGCCAGAAATCCTCTCTTTTCCTTGTCTCGGAATACTCGCTCAAGACAGGCACGAACGCCGCGTTTGTGGCGCCTTCGCCTATCAGATCCCTGAGCATGTTCGGTATGCGGAATGCCACAACAAAGGCCTGGGCATACCGTGCGGTTCCGAAAAATCTGGCTATCAGGATATCGCGCGCAAACCCCAGGATCCTGCTTACGACCGTAGCAGATCCTATAATACCGGCTGATTTAATGATGTGCTTTCTGCTTGACATATATAACCATCTATGTTATTTTATGTTACACTTGAAAAGGAGCAGGACATGCCAATATTACACGCAGCTTACAAGGCTATCAAGGTGACAAAAAGACGAACTGCCAGGAATCAGTCTGTAAAATCTTCTCTCAAGACAGAGACAAAGAAATTTATAGATCTTATATCTTCCAAAAAGCTTGACGAGGCAAAGAAACAATTAAGGCTCGTCATCTCGGAGCTTGACAGGGCAGTCTCTAAAGGCGTGGTACACAGAAACACTGCCTCGCGTAAAAAATCCCGCCTCACCAAGAAACTCAAGTCATAATCTGACAAACTTGACACGCACGATTTGTCAATTAAGCGCACATCTTTACTACTAATCGCTCGATCGTGGCTGCAGGTGAAGCGCCTGTCTTTATGGCCAGATCTGCCTTGATTATTTCATCCAATAAACCAAGGACCTGGTCCTTTTTAAATCCTGACGCGTGACGCGCGATCCTGTCAAAAGAACGCGGCGCCAGGCCAAGGTCTTTACTCATCTCGATCTTATTCTTTATCCTGAAAAGTTCCTTCACGCGCAAAAGCATCCTGGCGTTCCACGCAAGAAGCCCTAAAAGCTCTGTCTCTTTTTTCCTGTCTCTTTTAAGCGACGAGAATACACGCAATGCCTTTTTCACGTCCTTTATAGCTATAGCGTCTATAAGGTCAAATGATGTGTGTGAGGGGTTAGGGCCGACTATTCTCTCGACATCTTTTCCTGTTATCAATGGCCGCTCGCCGGCATAAAGTACGATATTGTCCATGGCTGAGTAAAGCGTCCTTAAATCATTTGGCAGGCTCTCTTTTATCGCGCTAATGGCCTCGGCTGATATCTTTTTATTTGACAGGCCAGCCTTTTTAACCAACCACGCATTGATCCCGGACTCGCTCGGCCTTCTAAAATAAACCAGGTGCGCCAATTTCGAGGCCTCCAAAAGAAACCCGCCTTTTATCGCAGCTGAAGCGCTCTCAATAATAAACAACGAGCTCTCTTTTGGAGCACG
>CAZBAQ010000051.1:0-6752 GCA_964489855.1 uncultured Planctomycetia bacterium
CTCAGCAGGGTCTATGGATTTAAACTGGTCGGTATCGATCCTGTAAGATTAAAAGACGAGACTATTTCAAGCACCCGGATACGTAAAAAAATAGAGAGAGGGGATCTAAAAAGAGCGGCGCTCATGCTGGGAAGACCTGTCACAGTGCTGGGTACTGTTGTAAGAGGCAGGGGAATCGGAAAAAAGATCGGTTTTCCAACAGCAAACATAGACCCGCATCACGAGGTGATCCCTCCGAGCGGCGTCTACGCGGTAGGTGTTAAAATTCACGATAAAGATTTCAGGGGGATATTGAATATCGGCACAAGGCCGACATTTAGCGGAGATATAGAGCCCAGTATTGAAATACATATATTTAATTTTAAAAATAAACTATATGGCATGGATCTGGAAATTATATTTAAAAGAAAGATAAGGAATGAAAGAAGATTCAGTTCTATTAAAGCGCTGCAAAAACAGATCCGATTGGACATACTCAGGGCAAGGTAGCCACCCTACATTTAGCATACTCGCCTCTTCCTAACCCCATTATCTTGTATAAGTTGAAAAAAGTGAATATTTTAGCTTGACATGCTAGAGCCCTTCGTGTAAACTTTTACTGCGTAGTGGTTCAAAGTGGAGCAAAGTGGAGGAAGGCATGTTTTACGGCGAGTACGAGCATACATTGGATAGAAAAGACAGGCTTATAATACCCTCAAAATTCAGAGAGGCGCTCAAGGAGCATTATGTTGAGCGCTTTTTTATTACGCGCGGGTTGGATAAATGTCTTTTTATGTTCGGCGAAGACGAGTGGAAAACACAGGAGCAGAAGTTCAAGGCCATGTCTTTCACCAAATCAGAATTCAGACGCTTCAACAGGCTTTATTTTTCTGGCGCGTCTGAGCTCATCCCTGACAAGCAGGGAAGGATACTTGTTCCTTCTTATTTAAAGACTTACGCAAATATTAAAAGAGATGTCTATATTATCGGTGTTTCAAACCGCATAGAGATCTGGGATCGCTCAGGTTGGAAGGATTATTATTCTACGTCAAAGGATTCATTCGAGGAAGTGGCTGAAAAGTTAGTCGAACTAGATTGAGGGGGAGCTGATGCATCATCGCAATAATAATTATCTTAAATCGCAGAAGCAAAAATTCCTGCAGTCTTTTTACATCCCGATCGAATGCATACGAAAGACAAGGTCGCTTAATATCGATCCGAGCTGCTGCAATGTAAGCAGGGAGGTATACAAGATATTAAAAAGCACTAATGGGAGGAAGATTTTTGCATAAACCGGTACTGTTGCAGGAGGTCATTCATTTCCTAGATCCTGCTCCCGGTAAGACGATTATCGACGCGACTATCGGCGGAGCCGGCCACGCTGCAAAAATAATGCAGATGATAGGGGCGGCCGGCACGCTGATAGGCATTGACAGAGATTCAGAATCCCTGGATATAGCACGTGAACGACTCAAATCATTAGAAGGCACATTTAAATTAGTAAATAGAAATTTCAAAGACATCAAAGACATAGTTCAGGAACTCGGGATGAGAGAAGTAGATGGAATTTTATTTGATCTTGGTATATCTAGCATCCAGATTGAGACAGAAGAAAGAGGATTCAGCATAAAGAACGCGGGACCGCTGGACATGCGCATGGATAGAGGAACGCAGCTCACGGCGGGTAAGCTGGTAAATGGTTTGAACGAGTTTGAGCTTTCGGGTTTAATAAAGGATTTTGGCGAAGAACGTTTTCACAAGAGGATCGCAAGGGGGATCGTTAGGGCACGTGAAGAGAAGGAGATAAGGACTACAGCCCAACTAGCTGAGATAATTTCAGCCAGTGTGCCGCATAAATTCAGGTGGCAGAGGATTCATCCAGCCACGCGGACATTTCAGGCGCTTCGCATCAGGGTGAACGGAGAGCTCGAGGCAATAGAGGAAGCGTTGAAGGACGCACCACCGCTCCTTAAAAAAGGCGGCCGGGTTTGCGTGATATCTTTTCATTCGCTGGAAGACAGGATTGCAAAGACTACACTAAGGGAATTTAAGGTCAGAGGCGTTTGCAGGGTCCTTACAAAAAAGCCTGTCACGGCGGAAGAAAAAGAGGTTTTGGAAAACCCGCGCGCTAGGAGCGCAAAACTCCGCGCCGCAGAACGAATCACCTAAGAAAGTCAGGTGGTCGAGGCGAAACCTCGACCAAGCTTGGTCGAGGTTTCGCCTCGACCACTACAGAGGGAGAGCGTATGAAGGATGCGATAAGGATAGACAAGGCGCTCGCGTGTATAGCGATACTGACTTTTGTGGCGCTCTCGTATGTCAACCAGCAAGTGCTTGTGTATCAGATGGGCCTGAAGGTGAAGGAAAATTACCAGATTTATTCAAAGCTTGTTGACCGCAACCGGATATTGGGCTATAATGTCCTTAATTTAAAATCGCCTGTCAGCCTTGAAGCAAGGCTTTTAGCAAAAAAGGTAGAGTTAAATATGCCCCAGAAGTGGCAGGTGGTCAAACTTGAGAGTTCCCCAAGGAAGTTTGTTCAGAAGGACTTAGGAAGAAAGGGTCTCTTTGCCAGTCTATTTGTCATTGGTCGGGAAGCTGAGGCCAGCCCGAATGTTAATAGTTTTGCACCAATAAGTCGTTAGTAAATGTAAGAGCGCAACAAAGGTATTTTGTGCAAAAACTAATCACCCCCCGAATTAGAAAAGTTCTATTCTGTTTATTGGTTTCCTTCGCGCTTCTGGCTGTTCGGCTCTTATTCGTGCAGCTCGGCGCTGCAAGACCCCTGTCGAAACTCGCCTCTGACCAATATAAAACCTTTGAATGCCTTCTTCCGAGACGCGGCATAATCTATGATCGCAACCTTAAGGAGCTGGCCGGGTCTGTAAACCTCTATTCCGTATTCCTGGATCCTCTGATAGTAGAGGACAAGGATTCTGCGGCTGGAAGACTCTCCGGGGTATTGGATATCGATAATGATAAAATAGCCGGCATGCTCTGCGAGGACAGGCGCTTTGTCTGGCTGGCGCGAAAGGTCCAGCCGGAGACAGAAAGGGCCATAAGGCGCCTGCATATTAAAGGTATAGGTTTTGTAAAAGAGCCGAAAAGGGTCTATCCTAACGCTGAACTGGCCAGCCACATAACAGGTTTTGTGGGGCTGGATGACACCGGCCTCGAAGGTATCGAACTTAAATATGACAAATTTTTAAAAGGCAGCCCCGGCTGGATATACACGATAAGGGATGCCAAGAAACGCGAGGTGCCGGGTTATGAATACAGAGAGATCCCGCCGGCTGATGGAAATGATATAGTCCTTACCATAGACAGCGTGATCCAGGCGTTTGCAGAAAGGGAGCTGGACGCGGCATTTAAAAAATATAATGCAAAGGGCGCCAGCATTGTCGTGATGGACCCGCACACAGGCGATATCCTGGCGCTTGCCAACAGACCGACGTATGACCCGAATGACATCAGCGGCTATTCCATTGATGCGAGGCGCAACCGCGCCATATGTGATTTTTTCGAGCCAGGCTCGAGTTTTAAAATGGTGACTGCGAGCGCTGTGCTGGAAGAGGAAGCGGTCAGTCCAGAGGATGAGTTTTTTTGCGAGAATGGAAAGTTCAAATGGGAAGGTCATACCTACCACGACCACAGACCGTATGAATGGCTCCCGTTTAAAGATGTGATCAAATATTCTTCCAATATAGGCACGATGAAGTCAGCCCTTAGAATAGGGAACAAAAGACTTTACAGGTATATCAAGCGGTTTGGTTTTGGAAAAAAGACAAGCATTGACCTGCCGGGCGAGGTAGAGGGCATAGTGAGGCCTCCGGCCGAATGGTCAAAACTTTCACTTTGCAGTATTTCAATGGGGCAGGAATTGACAGTAACTGTCATCCAGCTTGCCTGTGCAATATCCAGTCTGGCAAACGGCGGTTATTATATAAAGCCAAGGGTGATCGATAGAATACAGGACAAGGCAGGCAATGCGCTCGAAAGGTTTGATTTAAAGAGGCAGCACAAGGTGATTTCCGAAGAGACTGCTTTAGAGATGCGAAAGATCTTGAGGAGCGTCGTTGACGGCGGCACGGGCAGGGCTGCCGAAGTAAAAGGTTATTTTCCAGCAGGAAAAACCGGTACAGCTCAGAAGGTAGAGGATGGCGGCACGTATTCACATTCTAAGTTCATGGCCTCGTTTATTGGTTTTTTGCCTTTTGACGAGCCAAGGTTTGTTATAGCTATAGTGATGGACGAGCCGCGGCCGCAGTATTACGGAGGCACTGTGTGTGCGCCTGTTTTTAAAAAGGTGGCGGACCAGCTGATGCGTTACTACAAGCTGCCGCCCCGCTCTTAAAAGGATTGAGAGAGATGAAGCTGAAGAAGATCATAGAGAATCTGGATAGAGTCAAAAAGGTCGAGGGCAAGGCCTTTGTAGAGGTAAGAGGCGTCAGCTGTGATTCAAAGACAGTCAAGGACGGGTATCTGTTCGTGGCAGTGAAAGGCTCACGCCTGGATGGCAGAGATTTTATTAACGAGGCAATAGACAGGGGTGCCTGCGCAGTGGTGTTGGAGGAAGAGAAATGCTCTTTGCGTGCGTTTAGAAGGGGTGCTACTTTTATATATATAGAGGACGCAAGACTTGCTCTTTCTGAAATCGCCAGGGACTTTTACGGCGATGTCTCGAACGCCATGCAGCTGATCGGTATAACCGGCACAAACGGTAAGACCACCACGACTTATTTAATAGAGAGCCTGTTTAAATCGAAGAATAAAAAAACAGGCGTTATCGGAACTGTAAATTATAGATTCGGCAATCGTCTTATCCCGGCCTTTAATACCACGCCCGGGATCCTGGATCTGTATTCACTTTTGAGCAGTATGAAAAAACAAAAGATAAAGAACTGTATCCTCGAGGTCTCGTCGCATTCGCTCGAACAGGGCCGCGTGGATAGCCTGAGTTTTGACATAGCAATATTTACAAACCTGACTAGCGAGCACATGGATTATCACGAGACAATAGAAAATTACCTTTTATCAAAGCTGAAATTATTTACAAAGATAAAAGACGGCGGCACGGCGATTATAAATAAAGATGATACTTGTTCAGAAAAGATCATAGAAAGAGTCAGATTGGAGAAAAAGGCGAATGTGATTACTTATGGCATTGGTAAAGATGCGGATGTGTGCGCAATGGATATATCATGTTCTTTTAAAGGTTTGAAGTTCAAGCTACTGGTCGAGGCGAAACCTCGACCACATGGTCGAGGTTTCGCCTCGACCATTGATATAGAATCGCGATTAATTGGCCGGCACAATGTGTACAATATCCTGGCTAGCGCCGCGTGCGGCATAGCAATGGGCATGACGCTGGCAGAAATAGCAAAGGGGATAGAAGGACTTACGGAGCTGCCAGGCAGGCTCGAGGCGATTGACTGCGGTCAGGATTTTTCAGTATTTGTCGACTACGCTCATACAGAGAATGGCATGGAAAATGTATTGCTCGCGTTAAAAGAACTGAATCCAAAGAGGATCCTGACTGTTTTCGGCTGCGGGGGTGACAGGGACAGGTCCAAAAGGCCTGACATGGGCAGGGTATGTTCTGAATTTTCCGACAGGATTTTTATAACAAGCGATAACCCTAGAAACGAAGAGCCGATGGATATTATAAATGAGATCATCAAAGGTATCCCTGCCAAAAAGAATAATTACGAGATAGAGGAGGACAGGTTCAGGGCAATAGAGGCGGCGCTAAAAGAGGCGCAAAGAGGCGACATCGTGCTTGTGGCTGGCAAGGGCCACGAGACATACCAGATATTTAAAAACACTACCCTTCCTTTTGATGACAGGGAAGCGGTGAAAAAAATCTTAAAGGAGAAATGATATGTTTACAGTCAAAGACGTCCTGGTGTCTACTAAAGGAAGGCTTTTGTCAGGGAAGGAAAAGGATATCCTGAGGGGTATATCCACTGACACGCGCCGCATAAAAGGCGGGGAGCTCTTTCTTGCCATAAAAGGCCAGAGGTTTGACGGCCATAATTTCATACTGGACGCGGTCTCAAAGGGGGCTGGTGGCGTGCTCGTGCAGGACGGGTGTATTGTAAATTCTAAATTTAAAATGGGAGATATCTCGTTCGTATCCGTGCCTGACAGTATAAAGGCGCTGGGCGACCTTGCGAATTTTCATCGCGGCCGGTTCAATGTGCCGCTCATAGGTATCACTGGTTCCAATGGCAAGACCACCACAAAGGAGATGACAGCAGCGATACTTGCCAAGAAACTCAACGTGCTTAAGAATTTCGGCACAGAGAACAATCAGATAGGCGTGCCGCTTACATTGATGCGGTTCAAACCCGAGCACGATATCGGTGTCCTGGAAATGGGGACCAATCGCCTGGGCGAAGTCAGACGGCTTTCAGAGATAGCAAGGCCGAGTGTGGCATTGATCACAAACATAGGGCCGTCTCACCTGGAGTATCTAAAGGATACAGACACGGTGCTCAAGGCCAAATGCGAGATCCTGGAATTTATGGATAAGGACGCAAAGGTCGTGATAAACGCAGATGATGAATTATTGGAAAAATTAAAGATAAAGCAAAAGGTCGTGAGATTTGGCATGGACAAGTCCTATGATTTTTACGCGGATAAGGTGGATCTGGAGCCGGACGGCATAAAATTCAGGCTGAACGGGAAGCACGAGATAGAGATGTCAGTTTTGGGCAGACATAATGTGTACAATGCCCTGGCCGCTATCGCGGCCAGCTGGGACTTTGGCG
>CAZBAQ010000052.1:0-6632 GCA_964489855.1 uncultured Planctomycetia bacterium
CTTCTTAGGTGTGGGCCCTGGCAACTTCCACGAACTCTTTCTGGAATACTCGAGTATCCCGACCACAGGCACCCGCTACGCCCACAACATCCTGCTTCACACATGGGCCGAAACAGGTCTCTTAGGATTAGTCGCTATATCCTACCTGATCATCGTTTTCCTTAGAAGATTTAAATCCGGAAAGGATAAAAGATTGATATTCCTGGCAGGTCTTGCATTTTTACTGCATAACCAGATCGACAATACTTACTTCATTCCTCAGGCAGGCCTGTTCTGGTGGGTCTTACTCGGCCTTCTTATATAATTCAGACCTTACTATGCTCGCCGCCTGTTTTAAAGAAGAGCTCTCCAGTGTATAAAACTCCATCTTCCCGAACAATCCGATCATAGACTTTAATCTCTTCCTGAAAACAGGGATCGGCATGTGTATGGAATTTATAAACATACTAAAGGAATCAGGGAAATCCAGCTTTTTTAAACTGGCAGCGCCCTTATTTTTTCTTTTTAGAAAAATACCCATCAGCCTTTTTTTCTTAAAGCCGCCTCTACTAACAGCACTGTACAATTCTTTATTATAGAGGCGATATGCCTTAAATTCCTTCCCTGACATGTCCTCTATGTATTCTCGGCGCAACATGCCAAAGTGCCTAAAATACGGCCTCAATGGCTTCAAGTGTCTCTTCTGTAAATCACTCGTCAACCCGCCTCTTATGTTAGAAAACATCGGAAAACTCAACACCCGTCTCGTAGCGTACTCGACAGGCGTAAAATCATCATTCAAAACCCTTGCCCCGAAATCCCGCAATAGAGCCGCAATGCTCGACTTCCCGCTCAAAGGTCCGCCGATAAAAAGCAGCCTGCTCCCCTTGATTTTCACGGACGAGGCATGAAAAAATATCAGCCTGTTTGTCAAACAATCCATCCATGTCGCATGTATCCTTTTATTTGCATCGTTTATGATCTTTTTGATATTCCTTTTTCCTCCACTAACCAATTTCAGCGTAAAGATCCTGGATCTACCTGTGCGCCTTTTTTTATTGAACAGACAATATGCCCTTCTAAAAAATCTGATCACATCAGGCGAATCAGAATAGATCCTGTAGTCAATATCCAACACGTTGAAACCGTGGCTGTATTTCAACAAACTTTTCATGGTTGTGCGCCCCCGGTAACGGGAGTCAAATATTTTATATGTTTAAGCCCCTGGTTTTTAATATCCCTTACTTCGTACAGGAGCATTATCTTCCTGAGCAGGCCCTCTGTATCCCTGTGCAGACCAAAAAGCCCCTCTGCGTCCTTATATTCCATGGCGGCATATGACCTTATATAAAATTCGTTTAAAAGCCGTATAAAATCGCACACCCTGCTTTTTCCGGGTAGAGCAGAGGGCGTCTCTCTTCCTAAAATACACGGGCCGTTGCAGAGATTCCTTGACCAGCAGTTCGCGCATTCTATTTCGTCTGCCCTGGAGCCAGCGTATATGGAGTCGACTTTTTTCTTTATCTTTTCCCTGAAAGAATCCTCTGATATATTGCACAGCTTTTCGCCCGCTGACATACCCACAGAACATATAAACACGTCTCCGTCGCTATTTACAGCCAGGCGGTTTATACCAGCCCCGCATCCGGAATAAATAGCGCTTCCTGTATGAAGATGATAAAACATAAAAGGTGTCATGAAGCTGGAGTATCTTTTATTTTTTGGCGTTACAGGATGCATCTCCTTCAGCCCCTCCTTCATCCTTGTCAAAAGACCGTTATAATCGCTTCTCCTATATTCGCATTTATCATACAGCGAAAACCTGACCTTCAGGTTCAGGTGCGTTGAATCAAGCCCGCTCTGACGTCTTATAATATCCTCAAGGTCATCCTCTATCCCGAGGGTCGTGCAGATCACAACAGGAAGCCCGGGCGCAATATCCCTTACCCTCTTTAACCCTTTAATTATATCTTTAAACGAAGGCCCGCCCTGCCTGTAAGGCCTGTTTTTATCATGGCTTGCTGCGCAGGCATCCAGTGACACCCATGGCACACAATTATATCTTCTCAGTATATCAATTGCCTCATCTGTAAAAAGCGTGCCATTGGTAGCAATGCTTTTTTCAATATATGGGTAGCGGTCGTTTTTACATTTTTCTTCAATATACGCCAGTGACTTTTTCAAGACAGCTATATTCAAAAGCGGCTCTCCGCCAAAAAACTGTATTGATACAGCATCCCTTGAGCCCCTATTCTGTTCCAGCAGATAATCTATAACGCGGCGGGCAGTGCGCCATTTCATGTTCTTATTTTTTATCCTCAGCCCGTAATCCCCTCCCATTGCAAAACAATAACTACAGGCAAGGTTACAGGAATTTGAGATATGCAGCTCGAGTCGCCTGATCTTATATCGCCTTTTTCTTCGGGATCCCCTGAGAGGGGCATCAAAGACCCCCTGTCCGCACATGGATTCAAGCTCGCGCAAGGCCTCGCCCGGTCCCTTTTTCTGCAGATTACTGCCATCTGCCAGAACATCTTTAATCGCATCGTCTATCTGAAATAATAGCTGTCTGTCGGGACAGAAAAGGACTGATTGTTTTTTTGAAACAGGGAATATCCTGAAGTCTTTGATCAAGGTATGTTTTTTTGCCATCTCTTTTTTATGCTGGCTTTTTAGAAAAAATAAATAAAGGCGGGTCTTCCATGGAGACTTGTTTTAAAAAAGCTGACAGATCCTGTTCGGCTGTATCGCGGTCAACGTCAAACTCACTGACTATATCGTCAATGATCTTTTCTGCTTTCTTTTTCCCGTCGCATCTTTTATAGACATAATCTGCTATACCCTTGAGGATATAGATATCCTTTTGGTCAGGACTCAAGGCTATAAGACCTCCCTGGCCTGGTTTCACAAAAAAATCTTTATTAAATCTCACATATGATTGTCTATCCATCTATCCTAATCTTATCCGGGTTATATTAAAATGGATGCGTATAGTGTGTACCGCATGCGGCCTCGCATGACGCAAATAACCCGACAGCCTCCAGATCCCAGTCCTTAGATAGCTCAGCTATGCTGTATTTCTCGCAGGTCAGAGGAAGATACTTTTTCTTGTTCTTTTTTCTTTTATCTTTCTTCATATCTAATGCCCTCCTCACGCTTTTCTATTTATATTATATTATACAAATTATCCCAAGTCAAGATGTTTTAAAAAGTGTTTACTTTATCATGTCCTTAATAGTCTCTTTAGTAGGGCGACATAGCATCTGTTTATTGCCTTACTTAAAGAACCCGGCAACCTCTTTCTTCCTTTAAATACCATGGCCAAACGATTGTGAAAAAAGATAATCCTTGTCAATATTTGTAACAATAAAGGCATCAAGACGCGGCAATCCTGTAAAGACCTCGCCCCTTCCTCTGTTTTCAGCGACACTGCCTTTCCAATGATATCTTCCGAAGATACCATGTCTACCCTCGGAGAATTATCGCCGTTTTCCAAAAAATATAAGGTATTACCGGACTTGAGTTTTCCGATGATCCTGTGGCATGTTAGGGCAGGTGTGCCTTTTTTCGAGAATACTGCGATATCCCCTGCCTTTAAATCCTCGACCTGCGCTGGTACCACATTTATACTATCCCCTTCTTTGAGCAGGGGCAGCATGCTGTTCCCGTGCATCCTGAACACCCCGCCCCTTATCTTCAGGTACGCCTTTCTCGCGCCATCCAGATCCCGCAAAATAACCTCCTTTAAATATCATCTTTATTATACACCAGACCTGAATCACTTTCAACACCAACAAAGTTTTTGTGGATTTAGGGTAGCTGCTGTGTTATTGTTAATATTATGAAAGGGCTTTTAAACACTGTGTTTAAATATACCCGCGATCCTGATCTTATAGCCATGGATGCAGGATACCATGATCTTTGCGGTCCCCTATATATAGAAATATTCGCTACTGGCAGCGCCCCCCACCCATACCTGCTCCACCAATATATGCTAAACTCAGCAAGAAATGAAGCTAAATTAAAAGAGTTTGGTGCCATACAGGCTGCGTTTAAAAATGCCGCCATTGAAATGGTGCCCATAAAAGGCATGTCTTTACTCCAGACAGTCTATAATAACGCTGGCCTGCGGCATCTTGAAGACATAGACATACTTGTTAAAAAAGATGATCTTTCAAGATCAGAGAAAATCCTGGGTGATGCGGGCTATAAACCTGCATTTGGAACTTTCTCACGAGACTACTATCTTCATCATCACTGTCATATACCCTTCTACGGTAAAGGGCTTGTCGAGCTGCACTGGGGGCTGGCTCAACCCAAACCAAACCTTATCTCGATGCCAGAGATATGGAAAAGGACCATAACCGCTGCACAGCGCGACACAATCCTGCTGTCTCCGGAAGATGATATCCTCGCAATAGCCCTGCATCTTCGAAGATACAACATGCCGCTTTCCCTAAAATATATTTACGACATTTACATGATAATCAACGCGCATAAAGAAAATATTGACTGGGATTATATACTGAGACATTCCAGGTCAAACAGGATGACCTCGCTTATATACTACATCCTAAAATCTATGTCCATGCTTCTGGAATATCAGCTAAAATCAGAGATCGCTGGCAGGTTCTACCCGGGGATAATAAGGGCGTGTTTATTAAAATGTTTGATAAAAATGACGAAAAGAAAAGGCGTGGCGCGGCTCAGAAGATCCATGTCTTTCAGAAAAAAACTATATATCCTGCTGCGCTGGCTTCTTTACGATCAGACCCTGGATTTTATAGGGTTTATAATATCCATGCCTGTTGAGGAATTCTGCCGCTTCCACGATATCGCGTTCCCTTCTAAAAAGGCCTTTATGCTCTACCGTATAAGATTTATCGTTATGCTTATCCAAACCCCGATGAGATGACTAAGATAGCATAAGACGTTTTGACTGACCGCAGATCAAGAGAACAGTCTCGCCTTTATCCCGCACGATCCCGCAGATCCATGCCTTCCTCTAATAATGCGTCAGACTGCCATTGATCTTGGTCCGCTTGAGCGCTATCTTGAAGATAAGAATTGAAATAGGCACTAATACTATAGAATAAATGATAAGCACCAGTATGTCCCCTCTTATCTCCCACAAGGAATATCCTTTTAATATGGTGTATCTGAATGCCCGTAAAGAATAAGTAATCGGCAATGAGTAAGAAATGACCTTTAAGGGGGGCGGCAATATTTCTATCGGAAAATACGTCCCGCCAAATAGGCTGGCAAATGTACTTACCAGCCATGCGATAGGCAGGCCTTTCTTGAGCAGCATGATAATAGCCGCTGCAAGTATTCCTATGCCGCTAAAAGAAACAATGGTAAAGATCAAAACTACTATAGATGCGAAAATATTAATATTATTTACATCCAAACCAAAAAAAAGCACTCCTATTAAAATGTATCCAAAAACCCTGGCAGAAGCAAAAATAAAGCTCCATAAACTCATACCTATTATAAGCTCCCTGACTCGTGTGGACGTAAGAAGCAGCATCTCCAATGTCCCTGTCACCTGTTCCATGCGCAAACTATCAGAGAACGAAGCTATGGCTGCATATAAATAAGTCGAAAATGCTATACCTATTATTACAAATGGAAAATAGTCTGTCCCGTATTTGGCAACATGCGGATTTACTATTGTGCCAAACATTTTAGAAATAAAATAAAAGGTCAGGGTCGTAATGACTATCCCTCCCCAATTCAATATAAACATAAGCTTATAGCTTTTGGCTATGAGAAAATCTCTCTTTATAAAAGCGGACATCTTTCTAAAAAACATCGGGCTAATCCTTTATATTCATAAAATAATCATAGATCTGTTCAATACTTGCATCCTGTTTATTCAGCAGTTTTCTGAGCTCGTATAGTGTCCCAGCCGCTACGATCCTGCCCTTGCGCATAAAGGCTATACGGTCAGCCAACTCTTCTGCTTCATAAAGATTATGCGTTGAGAAAAATATTGTCTTCTTCTGTTTTTTTACGAGGACCTCCTTGATGAACATCTTCAAATCTTTAGCACTGGTCGGGTCAAGGCCTTTTGTAAGCTCATCAATAAAAAGAACGGTTGGATCGTTCAATAAAGCCCTTGCCATAGACAGCCTTTGCTTGATACCTGATGAATATTCCTGGAATCTTTTATCCGGTTCTTTTATACGCAAAAGACCGAATAGATCATTGATCTTTTTTTTGAAGCTAGCGGGGGGCAGATTATAAAGAACTGCAAAAAATTCCATATTCTGTCTTCCGGTCAACCTCCAGTAAAAACTCCTCTCATCCCCTGTAACCAAACTGGTCATGAGTTTGATTTTTTCGTAATCATAGGACATGCTATATCTATTAATAAATATTTCTCCCTTCGTAGGCAATATCAGGTTGCATAACATTTTCATAAGCGTGGTTTTGCCGGCTCCATTGGCCCCTACCAGACAAAATAATTCTCCATT
This sequence comes from uncultured Planctomycetia bacterium, assembly GCA_964489855.1. Classification (GTDB taxonomy): domain Bacteria; phylum Omnitrophota; class Gorgyraeia; order Gorgyraeales; family Gorgyraeaceae; genus JAHIPS01. The sequence continues at coordinate 6,459 of CAZBAQ010000052.1, forward strand.
CCGTACTTCCAGATTTACACCTTGAACTGCTCTCTTCTTGCGAGCAAACTCTTTGTTTAAATCTATGGTCTTGATTGCCAGGGAATTATTCATGCTCAAAGGATTCTTAACTATATTTTGCATAATCGTATTGATACCGCACTAGAGTTTTACATCACGTAGAACTTCTTTGAT
>CAZBAQ010000053.1:0-6582 GCA_964489855.1 uncultured Planctomycetia bacterium
ATATCATTGTTCGAGCCCCTCTTCCGCTATTTCAATAGCCCTGATCATTGCCTTTGCCTTGTTCGCGGTCTCCTGGTATTCTCTCGATGGCACTGAGTCAGCTACGATGCCGGCGCCTGCCTGTATAAACGCGTCTCTCTCTTTCACGAGTATAGTCCTTATATTTATGCACGTGTCCATGTTGCCTGAGAAACTGAAATATCCCACTGCGCCTGCGTAAGACCCGCGTCTTGTGTTTTCCAGTTCATCGATTATTTCCATGGCGCGTATCTTTGGCGCGCCTGCAACAGTGCCTGCGGGAAACGCTGCCCTTAAAACATCGTACGGGTTTTTATCCTTTGCCAGCTGTCCCTTGCAATTGCTCACAATGTGCATCACATGCGAATATTTTTCAACAAACATAAACTCGGACACCTTTACGCTGCCGGGCTTGCATACCCTGCCAATGTCATTCCTTCCCAGGTCCACCAGCATCACATGCTCTGCTCTTTCCTTTGCGTCGCGCAAAAGTTCCTGTTCGAGCCGCTTGTCTTCGTCCGCGTCCCTGCCTCTCGGCCGCGTCCCTGCAATAGGCCTCGTCTCAACGACGCCATTCTCGCACCTGACCAAAAGCTCGGGCGAAGAACCCACCATTTTTATGTCCCCGAAATCCAGGTAATACATGTACGGCGAAGGGTTGAGCGAGCGCAGCTCCCTGTAAACATCCAGGGAATCGCAGCTTAAGGTAGTGTGAAATCTCTGCGATAACACGACCTGTATGATATCGCCTGCCCTGATATATTTCTTCGCGTTTTTTACAGCGCTTTCGAATTCCTTCTTTGTAAAATTTGACTCGATCTTGTGTCTTGTCTTCTTCGCGGACCTGCGTTTTTCTTTTTTAGCAGGCGCGTTCAATTTCTTAACGATACCGTCGATCTTCTTCAATGCCTTATCGTACGCGGCTTGACCTTTGTCGTAGGAGTTCACGACCACCTTTATCTTGTGCGTTGAATGGTCGAATATCACATGGGTGTCAGCCATCATGAAAATAGAATCCGCCATATCCAAGTCATCCGCGTTCTCGTCCGGCAGCTCCTCAAAAAACCTCACCATGTCATATCCCATAAAACCCACGAGCCCGCCCGAAAATCTCGCGAGCCCTTTAACAGGCGCTGCCTTAAAATCAGACATGATCTTCGCTATCTCAGCGAGCGGCGAATTTGTAAAAAACTTTCTCGTCCTGCCGTCCCTTGTAAGCTCAACGCGATTACCTTTGCTCCTGAAAATTATAGACGGCTCTATACCTATAAACGAAAACCTGGCTATCTTCTCCTCGCCCTCAACAGACTCCAGCAAATACGAATGTCCGTTCTTCACCTTCATAAACGCAGACACCGGCGTCAACAGATCCGCGAGTATCTCGCGATACACCGGGATCACGTTCGCACTTCTCGCCAGCTTTAAAAACTCCTTCTTCGACGGATAATACATTCTTTCACCGCACTGTCAAGCCTGCTCCACTTTCCTGTAAAAACAGCTCCTTTTTCCCGTGTGACACGCGACGCCTTTCTGCTCGACCTTTACGAGCAGCGTATCCATGTCGCAGTCATAATACACATCTTTTACAAATTGAAAATTCCCGGATGTCTCGCCTTTGACCCAATATTGCTGTCTGGAGCGCGACCAATAACAGGTCTTGCCTGATTCAAGCGTCCTTTTTACAGACTCCGCGTTCATATACGCCAGCATCAAGACCTCGCCGCTCTCATGATCCTGCACGATCGCCGGAATAAGACCGTTTTTATCAAACTTTAAATTCTCCACCTTAAACTTTTCTTCTTTCACGTCCGCACCTCGACTCCCTTTTTCTTCAAAAATTCCTTTGTGTCTTTCATTGAATATTCCCTGAAATGAAAAATAGACGCTGCGAGCGCCGCGTCTGCCTTGCCGTCAGTTAAAACATCCCGCAGGTGCTCCAGATTTCCTGCGCCGCCAGACGCTATTATAGGAATGCTCAGATTTTCGGAAAACGCCCTGGTTAACTCAATATCATAGCCGTCCTTGGTGCCGTCCTTGTCCATGCTTGTCAAAAGTATCTCGCCGGCTCCGAGCGCCTCGACCTTTTTGCCCCATTCAAGCGCGTCTATGCCTGTCGGCGTCCTCCCGCCATTTATATAGACTTCCCACTTCAGACTCTGTCCTTTTCTTTTTGCATCAATAGCAACCACTATACATTGACTGCCGAATCTCTCCGCAGCCCGCCTTACCAATTCCGGATCCTTCACGCTAGCTGTATTGATCGAGACCTTATCCGTGCCCGCGTTCAACAGATCCCTGATGTCATCGAGATTTCTTATGCCGCCGCCGACTGTGAGTGGCATAAAAACAGTCTCGGCTGTGCGCCTCACGACATCCAGCATGATCTGTCTTTTTTCATAGCTCGCTGTGATATCCAAAAATACGATCTCGTCCGCCTCTTCCCTGTCATAGATCTGCGCCACCTCAACAGGGTCGCCCGCGTCCTTCAGGTTCAGGAATTTTACCCCCTTTACGACCCTGCCGTCCTTGACATCCAGACATGGAATAATGCGCTTGGCTAACATATCTTGATCGCTTCCCCTAAATCAATCTTGCCCTCGTAGAGCGCGCGGCCGATAATAACACCCTCTAAATTTTTACTTCCAATATCCTTCAGCTTCTTTATGTCCTCCAGGCTGGAGATCCCGCCTGATGCTATTACTGAGATATCCGCCATGGAAAGTATTTTTTTCAGTTTCTCTATATTAGGGCCACTCAAAGTCCCGTCCGTCGCAATATCAGTTACGACTATCGTCTCCACGCCTGCCTGCTGTATCTTTTTGATCATCTCATCCGGCGACAGGTCCGTTTCCTCCTGCCAGCCTTTTTTCACTATTCTTTCGCCTGCAAAATCTATGCTGACCACGATCCTTTTGCCATATTTCAAGACAAGCTTTTTTAAATAGTCGATGTCCTCGAATGCCTTTGTGCCAAGCACCACGCGTTCTGCCCCCTGTTCTAGAAAATACGCAATGTCTTTTTCGTCGCGCAGCCCGCCGCCCACCTCGCACTTCATGTCCACGGCCTTTATGATACGACCTATGATCTTTTCGTTCTTTACCTTGCCGTATTTCGCGCCGTCAAGATCCACCACGTGCAAAAACCTCGCGCCTTTTTTCTGCCACAAAAGCGCTGTTTCGACAGGATCATCTGAATAGAATTTCTCCTTGGTGAAATCACCCTGGTGCAGCCTCACGACCCTCCCGTCGATTATGTCTATTGCTGGAATAATTATCATAACTTTGTAAAATTCTCTATTATCTTCAAACCTATCTTCTGACTCTTTTCAGGATGAAACTGAAACGCGTAGATATTGTCCTTCTGTATTGCGGAGGCAAAGATGTCGCCGTATTCTGTTTCGCAAAGCACCGCATCTTTATCCTCAGGCTCCACATAATAAGAGTGCACAAAATACATGTGGCTCTCATCCGGCACGCCCTCTAAAATCCTGGATCTGGAATATTGATCTTTGATCTTTATCCGGTTCCATCCCATGTGCGGGATCTTTAGCCCGGAAGAATTGTCAAATTTTCTGACCTTTCCTTCTAATATGCCAAGGCCTTTGACCCGGCCAGCCTCTTCGCTTTCCAAAAATAAAAGCTGAATCCCCAGACATATTCCTAAAAACGGTTTGCCGCTCTTAATAGCATCCTTGAGCGCACCTACCAGTCCTTTTTTCTGCAGTTCCTCCATTGCCTTGCCAAATGCGCCGACGCCAGGCAAAACCACCTTGCTCGCCGCAGAAATATCTTTGGCAGACGAACTCACTTTGACCTTTGGGCAGAATAACTCAAAGGCCTTCTGCACGCTCCTAAGGTTACCCATGCCATAGTCAACAATAACAATCATATACGAAATCCTTGGTCGAGGCGAAACCTCGACCAGTATTGGTCGAGGTTTCGCCTCGACCAATTGTAATCATAGACAGCCCTTGGTAGAAGGAATGCCTTTTACCCGCGGATCTATCTCGGTTGCCTCATCTAATGCCTTGGCCACTGCCTTGAAAATCGCCTCTATTAAATGATGCGCGTCAGAACTCGCTTCTAGAATGGAGATATGCATTGTAATAGGAAAGTTATTTACGAGCGCCTGAAAAAACTGGCGCGTGTATTCGAGGTTGTATCCCCCCTGCACATCCTTTTCTTCATAGGGTTTTTCCGATTTGATATTATTGAAAAACGGCCTGCCGCTTACATCCACCGCAACTCGGACATTGACCAGCGTCTCGTCCATCGGGATCGTCTTTTCGCCGAATCGTCTGATTCCTTTTTTGTCGCCCAGCGCCTTTCTGAACGCCTCACCCATGCATATACCTATATCCTCGTTGGTGTGGTGAAAATCCACGTCCAGATCACCCTTGGCCTTTATCTTTAAATCAAAAAGCCCGTGCCTTGCAAAAAGCGCGAGCATGTGATCCAGAAAAGCTATGCCAGTCTTTACGTTGGAGGAGCCTTTTCCGTCTATATTCAGCTCGAGCGCCACATTCGTCTCGCTCGTTTTCCTCGTAACCTTTGCCTTTCTCTTCTTCATCCCCCACCTCTCAAATGTTCAAGGCCTCATTGTCTTATCTGACCAGAACCAAGCACGACATATTTATACGTGCAAAGTTCCTCTAGCGCCATCGGCCCCCTGGCATGGATCTTGTCTGTTGAAATGCCTATTTCCGCGCCAAGCCCGAATTGATGCCCGTCTGTAAACCTGGTGGATGCATTCAGATAAACACATGCCGAATCCACCCTGCTCAAAAATTCGCCCGCCACCTTTTTATTCTTCGTGACTATCGTGTCTGAATGACCTGACCCGTACTTATTTATAAAATCAATGGCCTCGTCCGCGCTGTCAACGATCTTGATCGCCAATATCAGATCCAGGTATTCCTCATACCAGTCTTTTTCAGTTGCGCTTTTTATGCCCCTTAATATTTTTTTAGTCTTTGCGCAGCCGCGCAGCTCCACTTCCGCTTCTTCCAGGTTGCGCACCACTTGCGGCAAAAATCTGCTTGCCACGGCCTTGTGCACCAATAGCGTCTCTATGGCGTTGCACACCCCGGGTCTCTGCACCTTTGCATTGAATGCAATGTCTATCGCCTTTTTCAGATCCGCGAATTTATCGACATATAAATGACAAACGCCCTTATAATGTTTTATCACCGGCACCCTGGAGGTCTCTGCAACATACTTTATCAGGTCCTCGCCGCCCCTCGGCATCACAAGGTCCGTATACTCGGGCGCCTGCAAAAGTATCTCCACTGCCTTCCTGTCTGTTACATCGATCATGCTGATCGCTGCCTTTGATATCCCTGAATTATTCAAACACCTTGTGATCACCTCGTGGATCGCGCGATTAGAATTAATGGATTCGCTTCCGCCGCGCAACACGCACGCGTTTCCGGATTTAAGACACAGGCCTGCGCAATCGCTCGTTACATTGGGCCTGGACTCATATATGATCCCCACAACGCCTATTGGCACACGCACCTTTTTTATCAAAAGTCCGTTGGGTCTCCTCCACTGCCTGATAACACCGCCCACAGGATCCTTTAAAGACGCGACTGCCTTTAAACCATTTGCCATATCCTTTATCCGCTCGTCTGTAAGCGTGAGCCTGTCTATCATTGCCTTTGACAGGCCCTTTTTTCTGGCAAGGGAAACATCCCTGGCATTTCGCAGCAATATATATCTCGAATCCTTAAGAAGCGCTTTTGCCATTGCTGAAAGCGCCCTGTTTTTATTTTTGGTTGAAACTCGGGCAAGCGCCCGTGACGCTGCCTTCGCCTCTTCCAGCATTTTTAATATCTTATTTTTTAGCTGCATTCTGCACCTTTCCTATATATCTTTTTCTTTTTTAGCTACAAAAAGTGTGCCCACGTTTTCGCCTTTTATGATCTTTGTCATTATATCTTTTTTGCGGCCGTTCGCGATCACGCAATGAATCCCTGAAGACATGGCGATCCTGCAGGCCTTGAGTTTTGTCTTCATGCCGCCAAGTGAATGTTCTTTTTCAGTGCCCCCTGCCGCGCCTTCTATCTCGGAACATATCTCTGTTATCTTATCAACGCGCTGCTTTTTGGAACCCACGAAAAACCCGTCCACGTCTGTCAGCATGACCAGAAGATCCGCGCCCACAAGCTCTGCCACAAGCGCTGAAAGAGTATCATTGTCGCCGAATTTTATCTCGTCAACAGCCACTGTGTCGTTCTCGTTGATTATAGGCACCACGGATTTTGATAAAAGCGTGTTGATCGTATTTTTAGCATTGAGGTACATGCGCCTGTCCTTCAGGCCTTCCCATGTCAAAAGTATCTGGCCGACATGAAAACCCGCCTTCCTGAACATGTCCTCGTAAGTATTTATCAGATTGCCCTGGCCCACAGCTGCGCACGCCTGCTTGCCAGGTAAATCGCTCGGCCTTTTTTTCAAGCCCAGTAAATGCATGCCGGCCGCGATCGCGCCTGAAGAAACAATCACCACCTCGCGGCCCTGCTTCAAAAGTTCTCCGATCTCCCGGGCAAACCCCTGCATCCAC
>CAZBAQ010000054.1:0-6503 GCA_964489855.1 uncultured Planctomycetia bacterium
GCTTGGCCTTGAGAATCGTATGCCTATAAATATAGATGGCATTGTATTTACCGGCAAATACGACAAGATGGAGATGGAGGATGAAAAGACAGGGGCCGCAAGGGTCATAGATTATAAGACGGGTGTTTCTAAAAAGCACGCCAGGGGTATTTTTGAAGTAAGAAGTCTGGAAGATGATGAATGTGATGGTTACCTGCGTCAACTTGTTTCGTATAAACTTTTGTACGAGAAGGACAAGACGCGGCAGGATAAGGATTTATTCGTGAGTCATGGCGTGCTTGTGTTCGTGGAGCCGTCTAAAGACGAACTCAGGAAATACGGTGTAAAAAAAGGCGAGCCGACCGAGTTTAAGGTCGAGTTGAGCGACGAGATGGTGGACGAACTGGTCGAGCTTATAAAAAATACATGGACAGATATACAGGGGCTTCATTTTGAAAAGCTGAAAGAACGCGACAGAAATAAATGCGGGTTTTGTGATTTTGACCATATATGTTGGGGATAGGAGGATCTTATCATGAGGAATATTTTAATTGCTTTGATTGTTTTAATGAACTTACAGGCATGTAATATCGTCCCGAAATCAGTCCAGTATCAGAAGGAAGAAGAAGGCGCGATAGGCAGTGTGGATGGTGTCAATCTTCTGGTCGAAGAGGCTCAGGTCATGCTCTCCAACCTTGGTTATGATACCGGAAACAAGGACGGCAGGATGGGCCAGGCGACACGCGAGGCAGTAAAGGAATTTCAGGAATCCATAGGGCTTAAGAGCACAGGGTATATGGACAAACTTACATGGCGCGCAATAGAGGATATGCGCAGGGATATTGAAAGAAGCGAGATGAAAGAGAAATACCTTGTGAATGTAAAAAGCGCTTATAAAGAAGAGATCTTAGGCCCTGAGTCCAAAGCTACTGTAAAGGAGATACAAGCTGCCTTGAAGAGCTCGGGTTTTGATCCTGGAACTGTAGACGGGAAAATGGGGCCAAGGACACAGCAGGCAGTAAAGGAATTCCAGAGGGCAAAAGGCCTCAAGGTGGACGGCAAGGTCGGCCCCAAGACATGGTCGGAGTTAAAAAAGTATGCTGAGTAGATTTTTTCAAACGCTAATCTGACAAAATGAACGTGTCGAGATCGTCAACTTAGGGATTGACAAAATGGTTTTTAGTGGTATAAAATGTTAATCAAGAAGGAGGGATTCGCGAAATGGGTAAATATATAACTGTTTTGGGCGGTATAATAAGTGTTCTGATAGGAATATGGGGTATCACTACCTGGTGGTGGAGCCTTGCAGAGCTTTTAAAAGGGGCTGTGCCGCCTGTTCTTATTTTGGGGGGGCTTGCGGCGTTTTTTGCCGGCATAGGCGAGATAAAGGATTCTGGCAAGGAAAAGAAAGATGAGGGAAAAGAAAAAAGTTAAAGATATAGATATATCAATGAAGATAGGCCCTGTAAAATAAGAGGGTCTATTTTTATTTAAGGAGGGTAATTTTTATGAATTATATAAAGACAGGTTTACTTTTGGTCGCGCTTACCATACTTCTTGTATGGATAGGCGGTTATTTTGGTGGACAGAGCGGCGCAACGTTCGCATTGATATTCGCGCTGATGATGAATTTCGGGGTATACTGGTTTAGCGACAGGATCGTGCTTTCAATGTATAGCGCCAAGGAAGTGGAGCCGCAGGAAGTGCCTGAACTTTACAATATAGTCCGCGAACTGACGTCTCACGCAAAGCTTCCAATGCCAAAGATATATATAGCTCCTCAAAGTTGTCCGAACGCCTTTGCAACCGGCCGCAATCCAAAACATTCAGCAGTGTGCGTGACGCAGGGCATATTGAATCTTTTAAACCGCGAGGAATTAAAAGGCGTTATAGCGCATGAACTTTCGCATATTAAAAATAGAGACACCCTGATAATGACTGTGGCGGCTACTATTGCAGGCGCGATTACCATGCTAAGGTGGCTTGCTATATTTGGCGGCAGGGGCGGAAGAAATAGAGACAGCAACGGCCTTATGTATCTGGTCATGTTTATACTAGCTCCCATAGCGGCAATGCTTATACAGCTGGCCATATCACGCTCGAGAGAGTATGCTGCTGATAAAAGGGCTGCGCATATTGCAGGTACTCCTGTGGGACTGGCTTCAGCACTTCTGAAATTGGAAAAAGGAGTGAAGACCTATCCGATGCAGGCAAACGAGACCACAGCGCATTTATTTATTGTCAATCCATTGCGCGGGCAGGGACTGGCAGCGCTTTTCAGCACGCACCCGCCGATCCAGGAAAGAGTAAGGCGACTACAAACCATGAGTCTTTAAAAGAAAAGTCCCTCGCGACCACAGACAAACCTACGGTCGCTCGGGATTAAATTTTGTTTCACAAAATTTAGGAGGCAGGTATGGCAGAGTTCAATGCGAAATACGGTCATGATATAAAGGCGTTAAACGAAAAGGTAAAAGAGGCAAGCCTTTTTGTGCAACAGCTTAATAACGAGTTGTCAAAGGTCATCGTGGGGCAGAAATATATGATGGACAGGCTTTTGGTAGCGCTTCTTGCAAATGGCCATATTTTAATAGAAGGGGTACCTGGTCTTGCAAAGACTTTGGCTGTCAAGACATTGTCAAACTGTATACAGACAAAATTTCAGAGGATACAGTTCACGCCTGATCTATTGCCGGCAGATCTGATCGGCACGCTTGTCTATAATCCAAAGGACGGCAAGTTTACCACAAAAAAAGGCCCAGTTTTCGCGAATCTCATACTCGCGGATGAAATAAACAGGGCCCCTGCAAAGGTGCAGTCAGCGCTTTTAGAGGCAATGCAGGAGCGTCAGGTCACAATAGGAGATTCTACCTTTAAATTGGACGAGCCGTTTCTGGTGCTTGCTACGCAGAATCCAATAGAGCAGGAAGGTACGTATCCTCTTCCAGAGGCGCAAGTCGACCGGTTCATGTTAAAGATAAAAATCAGCTATCCTGACAAAAAAGAAGAAAAAGAGATAATGGAACGCATGGCAGGCCATGAACCGCAAGAGGTAAAACCCGTAGTCTCTCTTGATGACATTGCCAAGGCAAGGGAGATAGTGAGCGAGATCTATATAGATGAAAAGGTAAAGGACTATATAGTGGATCTGGTCTGTGCGACGCGGAACCCAGAGGAATATAATCTTGATATAAAAAATCTTGTAGCTTATGGCGCGTCTCCGAGGGCATCTATATATCTGAATATAGCAAGCAAGGCGCACGCCTTTATCCGGGGCAGGGGTTTTGTCACGCCGGAAGACGTGAAGACGGTGGGCATGGATATTTTGCGGCACCGCATCATAGTCACGTATGAGGCAGAGGCAGAAGAGATGACGAGCGAGGATATTGTAAAACGAGTATTTGATCAAATCGAGGTCCCGTGATTCCCAAGGAGATCCTGAAAAAAGTCCGCCAGATCGAGATCCGGACCGGCAAGCTCGTCAATGACGTGTTTGCGGGAAGCTATGAGTCTGTATTCAAAGGCCGCGGCATGGAATTTCACGAGGTGCGCGAGTATGTGCCGGGGGACGACATCCGTTCCATTGACTGGAATGTCACGGCCCGCACAGGAAACCCGTACGTAAAAAAGTTTGTCGAAGAAAGGGAATTGACTGTTTTGCTGATGGCGGACATGAGCGGTTCAGGTTATTTTGGCACAAAAGAAAAGATGAAAAAAGAGATAATGGCGGAGATAGGCGCGCTCCTTGCATTTAGCGCGATAAAAAACAATGATAAGGTGGGCCTGATTCTTTTTACGGATAAGGTGGAAAAATTCATCGCGCCTAAAAAAGGGAGACCCCACGTCCTCAGGGTCATAAGGGAGCTTTTATATTATAAACCGCAGGGTAAAAAGACCAGTATCAATGCCGCGCTCGAATATTTAGGCAAGGTCTTAAAGAAACGCGCGGTAGTATTTCTTATCTCGGATTTTATGGATTCTGATTATGAAAGACTTTTGCGGACCTTAAACAAGCGTCACGATATCATAGGCATATCTATTTCCGACCCGAGAGAGACGCACCTGCCTGACGTGGGACTTATAGAGTTTGAAGACGCTGAGACCGGGGAGATGATCTGCGTGGATACGAGCGATACCCTTTTAAAAAATGAGATCATAAAAAGAAAAACATATTTTATAGAAAATCGCAACAGGGTCTTTAAATCAATGGCCCTGGATTCAATAGATCTGTCAACCAGGGAATCTTATATAAAGCCCCTTATGCTTTTCTTCAGGACGCGCGCCAAAAGATTTAGGTGAATAAATAATCATGGATGATATAAGACCATTAAAGGATCTGGTGGAGATCGGGGGAGGGTTTTCATTTTTGGCCCTAATCCTGTTGATCTTGCTATCGGTCGCTGCCATAACCCTGGCAATCTATTTCAGAAAAAGAAAAAAGGCCGTAGAAGAACCTGCCTTGCCGCCTCGGCCGCCAGAGGAGATCGCGATGGAGGCGTTAAGGGAGCTTCTAGAGATACGATTGGTCGAGAAAGGCATGATAAAGGAATACTACGTGCGTCTTTCAGATATTATCCGCACTTATATACAAGGTAGATTCGGGATCTTTGCACTGGATATGACCACATGGGAGCTCTATCAGGAGATGCGTCTTAAAAAGTTCGACAGGCCGCGCGTCGATAAGATGCGGGATTTTCTGGAAGATTGCGATCTTGTAAAATTTGCAAAGTATATCCCGACTAAGAAGGAAATCGAAGAGGCATACGCAAAAGCAGAAGAGATCGTAAAAACAACCAATACTTAAGTTGACAATCTTGACACGCACGATTTGTCAATTTAAGGAAGGTAGGTATGAGATTCGCGAGTCCGTTTTTTTTAATATTGCTGGGGATCATCCCGCTCGTGGTTTTGGATTTCCTCAGGCGCGCTAAGGCCAGCGAGGCGAGTATTTTATTTTCAGATGTCTCTATTGTAAAGGGCATCCGGCCTGGATTCAAGGTCAGGTATAGACACGTGCCGATGATCCTGAAAATAGCCGCCATATTTATTTTTATTCTGGCTATGGCAAGGCCCCAGGCAGGACAGAAAGAAGAAGAGATCATAACCGAGGGCATTGACATCATGCTTACACTTGATACCTCGAGCAGTATGAAGGCAGAGGATTTCAAGCCCCAAAATAGATTAAGCGCGGCAAAAGAGGTAATAGAGGAGTTTATAAAATCGCGGCACAATGACAGGATCGGCCTCGTGGTATTTTCTCGCCAAAGCTTTACGCAGTGTCCTCTCACACTTGATTATGAGGTGCTTTTGGATCTTCTGGAGAAAATAGAGATAGGCATGATAGAAGACGGTACAGCCATAGGGACAGCTATTGCAAATTCTATAAACCGGCTGAGGGATTCCAAGGCTAAAAGCAAGATAGTAATACTTTTAACAGACGGGATAAATAATGCAGGGAAGATAGACCCGCAGACAGCGGCAAAGACTGCAACGGCGCTCGGTATAAAGATATACACAATCGGCGCTGGCAGGCCCGGGGCAGCACTTTATCCGGTAGAGGATCCTATATTCGGAAAAAGATACGTAAAGATGGATACAGAGATAGACGAGGACCTGTTAGAGGAGATCGCAGAAGAGACAGGAGGCCTGTATTTCAGGGCTAAAAACTCTCAGGGCCTAAAAGAGATCTATGAAACTATTGGGAAATTGGAAAAGACAAAAATCGAGACCAAGGAATACGCGAATTACACTGAGCTGGCCGATGGCTTTATTTTACCAGGCCTCGTATTATTTCTAATTGGTATAACGTTAGGCAATACCCTGTTTAGAAAGATCCCGTGAGGTAAAAGATGCATTGGGGTTCTCCTGTATATTTAAATTTGCTTCTATTCATTCCCGCGTTAATAATATTTTTTATCATTGTCTCTATCAGGAAAAACAGGGCCATCGGGGTATTTGGAAACAAGGCCCTGATGGAGAAGCTTTCTCTATCAAAGAGTGCGACAAAAGAAAAGACAGGGAGGATTTTGATCGCAACAGGCACGGCTTTCCTGATCTTGGCGCTTGCGAGGCCGCAAATAGGCACGAGGCTTGCCATGACAAAACGCAGCGGCGTGGATGTCCTGATAGCAATAGATACCTCGCTCAGCATGATGGCCCAGGATATAAAACCAAATCGTTTGGAAAAGGCAAAGCTGGAGGTCGCCTCGCTTATAGATAAATTAAAAGGGGACAGGGTCGGCATCCTGACATTCGCGGGCAATAGTTTTGTCCAGTGCCCCCTCACGCTTGATTACAACGCGGCCAAGATGTTTTTAAGCATCGTAGATATAGGTATGATGCCCAAGCCAGGAACAGCCATAGGCGACGCAATAGAGAGGGCCGCGAAATCCTTTGTTAAAAAACAGAGAAAACACAAGGTCCTGGTCCTTTTGACAGATGGCGAAGACCACGAGCAGGATCCGGTAAAGGCTGCAAAAGAGGCAAAGAAAGAGGGTGTAAGGATCTATGCAGTAGGTATTGGC
>CAZBAQ010000055.1:0-6454 GCA_964489855.1 uncultured Planctomycetia bacterium
TCCCATGAGCGCCAGATATAAAGTCCTCGGTATAGGCGTAGCCGTAAGCGTCAGTATGTCGACGCTGTAGCGTAGTTTCTTAAGATGCTCTTTGTGCTTTACCCCGAACCTCTGCTCCTCATCTATTACAACGAGCCCCAGGTCTTTGAACTTAACACCTTTTCTCAAAATCGCGTGCGTACCTATGACAATGTCCGCGCCCCCGCTCTCAATATCCTTTAGGATCCCGGTCACCTCGCCGTGTGTCCTGAACCTGCTAATCATCTCCACGCGTATTGGAAAATCCTGCATCCTTTCCTTAAAGGTAATAAAGTGCTGCTCTGCCAAAAGCGTTGTGGGAACGAGTATCGCGACCTGCTTGTCGTCCATCACTGCCTTGAACGCGGCGCGCAGCGCGACCTCTGTCTTCCCATAACCGACATCCCCGCACAGGAGCCTGTCCATCGGCTTTTGCGACTCCATGTCTTTTTTCACCTCGTTCGACGAACGCTTCTGATCAGGCGTTTCCTGAAAAGGAAACTTTTCCTCAAACTGCGCCTGCCAGTCAATATCTTTTGAAAATGCGAACCCGCGCAGCTTAAGCCGCATTGCATTCACCTCTAAAAGATCCAGGGCCAGCGAATAAATGCCTTTCCTTGCCTTTTTCTTTGCATTCTTCCATGCCCTGCCGCCAAGCTTGTAAAGTTTTGGCGGCCTTTTCTCAAACGCCACATATCTCTGTATTAAATGCATCTCCTCTATAGGCACGTAGAGTTTATCGCCCTCGGCGTACTCGATCACCACATGGTCTTTTGGCTCGCCTTTAAAATCTATTTTCCTGAAACCCCTGAAAATGCCAATGCCATGATCTACGTGCACCACGTAATCGTCCGACTCTATGTCAATAAAAGACTCCAGCGGCGCCTTTTCACCCAGCTCAGCACTTCTGATCCTTTTCTTTTTTGGATAAAGCCCTAATTTCGGCAGGATGATGACCATTGCATGCTCTTCAAGCGTTTCGCTGGATGCAATGCTGAAACTCTTTATCGAGACTACCCTGTTGTCGGAAAGTTCGATCCTGACCGGACCTTCGAATGTGGGAGGGAATATGTCTATTACGCTGCCGCGCATGCTGTAATCGCCAGGCTCAGAGATCCGCTTGCACCTCTCATAACCATACTCTGTCAGTTCCCTGGTAAGAGAGTTATAATTTATATCCTCGTCTTTGTAGATCTTGATCGCCTCAAACATACCCATCCCTCTCTTATCTGACAAACTTGACACGCACGATCTGCCTGCCCCGAGCGAAGTCGAGGGGTCAGATAAGAGCCTACATCTTCTCAGGCGCGGCCACGCCCAGAAGCGTCAACCCGCTGGAAAGCACTGTCTTGATAGCTTTTATTAGAGAGATTCTTGTCTTTGTAATAACCTTGTCATCGGTCACTATTCTATGGGCATCATAGTAGGAATGAAAAAGGCTGGCCAGTTCCTGAAGATAGGCAAGCAGGGTATAAGGCTCGAGATTGCGGGCAGACGCTTCTATTGTCTTAGGGTATTGCATCAGTCGTTTTATAATCTCTATTTCCCGCGGTTTATCCAGGAGATCCAGATTTCCCAGATCAGCTTTTGTATTTTTAGAAAATTCAATGATACTTGATATCCTCGCGTGCGCGTATTGTATGTAATACACGGGGTTGTCCATTGTCTTGGACTTTGCCAGCTCCAGGTCAAAATCCAGATGGCTGTCTGTACGCCGCATGATAAAAAAGAACCTGCCCGCGTCCTTGCCGACCTCGTCGATCACTTCCCGCAACGTCACAAAATCGCCTTCTCTCGTCGACATCCTGACAGGTTTTTTATCCCTGTATAAGGTAACGAGCTGCGATATAAGTATCGAAAGCGCGGCTTTATCAAAACCCAGCGCCTGGCACGCTGCCTTTACGCGATTCACGTACCCGTGATGGTCAGGTCCCCATATATTTATAATCCTCTCATAGCCTTTTTCAAATTTTTCCTTGTGATACGCTATGTCTGGCGCAAGATATGTGTAGCTGGAGTCATTTTTTATCACTACCCTGTCTTTATCGTCGCCTAATCTTGTGGACTCAAACCACGTCGCCCCGTCCTTCTCATATAAAAATCCCCTGTCTTTTAAGATCCCGAGCGCCTTTTTTATTTTTCCAGATGCGGAAAGTTTTTTCTGGCTATACCACTCGTCAAACTCCACGCCAAAATCAGCCAAGTCCTTTTTAATCCCCCTGAATATCTCCTTATAGGCATATTCTGTAAAAAAATCACGATGGACATCGCCCTTATCAATCCCCTTCTTCCCCCTTATTTTCCCGGCGATCTCTTTGATATATTCACCTTTATAACCGCCTTCCGGAAAATCAACCTTTTCGCCGGCAAGCTCCCTGTATCTTGCCTCCACAGACTTGCCCAGCAAGCCCATCTGCACGCCCTCGTCGTTCAAATAATATTCCCGCGTCACCTTATATCCGCAGCTCTCCATTATCCTCGCGAGACTGTCACCGACCGCAGCCTGCCTGCCGTGCGCGACTGTAAGAGGACCTGTCGGATTAGCGCTCACAAATTCTATCTGCACCTTTTTGCCTTTTCCTGATGATAGGCGTCCGAATTTCTCCCCCTGGTTGACTATCTCTTTTAATCCGTCCCACACCACCGTGTTTGAAATATAAAAATTTATAAATCCCGGGCGCTCCACCTTTATGTCTTCGATCTCTTTAGACTTACCGCATATTTTTTTCAGCTCTTCAACGATCTTTCCTGCAATATCCAGCGGCGGGCTTTCCAATTCCTTCCTCAGACGCATGGCCACATTTGTTGAAAAATCTCCGAATCTCTCTTCTTTAGGGACCTCCAGGTAAATACCTGACAGGACTTCTTGTCTGCAGTCCGGCACCATGACCTTAACAGCCTTCTGAACCATCCCGATTATATCTTTCTCTATCTTTGCCATATCCCATGCCTTATCTGACCCCCTCGACTTCGCTCGGGGCAGGCAAATCGTGCGTGTCGAGTTTGTCAGATAAGGGATTTTTTCTTTTTTTTGGTTTTTTTAAGGGTCTTTAGAAATGACTTTGCTATCTGCGGATCGAATTGTGTGCCTGCGCCTTTCAGGATCTCCTGCTTTGCCTTTTTTACAGACAATGATTTCCTGTACGGCCTGTCTGATACCATTGACTCGTACGCATCCACTATAGCCAGTATCCTCGCCCCCAGTGGTATATCGTCTTTTTTCAGTTTGCCCGGATACCCTTTCCCGTCATACCTCTCGTGGTGCCTCAAGATAATCGGCGCCAGATCATTCAGGAAACTTATCTGCTCCACGATGCCTGAGCCCAGCACAGGATGCATCACCATGATGTTCCATTCCTCGTTATTCAGGCGCGACGGTTTCCTCAGGATACCCACATCTATGCCGATCTTGCCTATATCATGCAAGAGACTCGCGTATTTTAAAATATCCTTTTCGTGCCGCGGCAGCTTAAGCGTGTCCGCCACATCCATGCAATGCTTCATCACGCGTTCTGAATGCCCATAGGTGTGCCTGTCCTTAGCGTCAATGATATTCGAAAGCGTCTTGATCGTATTTAAATAACCTTTTTCCGCCTGCTCGTACAGCCGCGCGTTCTCGATCGCTATTGCCGCCTGGCCGGCGAACATAGACAAAAGTCTTACATCATCTTCGCCGTATTTAGACGGTCTTTTGTTATACACGCTCAGCACGCCTACGATGCGGTGCCCCTGCGCCAGAGGAACTGTTACCAGGGACCTCAGGCCCTTTTGTTTCAAAAGATGCGGGTATTTATAGTGTCTTTCTTTTTGCAGGTCATTTATGACATAGGGTTTGGCCTCTTTCACGACACGGCCCGCTATGCTCTCGCCGACCTTCAGGCTTTTCTTTATCCTGAAAGAGTTGTTGTCAAAGCCATAAGCGCACTTCAGCGTCAGCTCGTCTTTTGACCTGTTCAGAAGCCGCAGCGACGAGGATGACGCGTCCATTATCTTTGCTGATTTTTTGGTGATTATTTTCAGGACCTTGTCTAGATGGAGGGTCGAGGTTATGGATTTTCCAACCTCATACAGCGCGGAAAGTTCTTTTATTTTCTTTTTGAGGCTTTCTTCGAGCGTCTTTTTCTCTTTTTCTTTCTTTGGCATAATCTGATTCTCGGCGCATCACCCCACAGGCCTTCAAGGTTATAAAAATCCCTTACCTTTTCAGTAAACACATGCGCCGTAACATCATAGGCATCGACCAGTATCCATGTCGCTTCCTGATAGCCCTCGATGCTGGAAACCGACTCTCCCTTGTCCAGCAGGCCCTGCTCTATATTGTTAGCGATTGTCTGCGCTCGTGTGGTCGAACTCGCTGTAGCAATGACAAAAAAGTCAGTGATATTGGATAGCCGCCGCATATCCAATATCACTATAGAATCTCCTTTTTTATCCCTTGCAAGATCAGCTACTAAAAGTGCCTTTTGTCTTGATCTCACGTATGATTCCGGGTCGATTTATTTATTGCCAAGGATGCAGAACATGTTCGTGCCGCAAGAAACGCAAATGCCCTTATTCGCCTTTCTTCCGTTCTTCATGGTGATCTCTTTTACATCCTTCATTTCTTTCTTTGCCTTGCACTTCACGCAATAACCTTTTGCCATTTAACACCTCCCTAAGTTATATTTTCATAAACTTTAACACAATATTCCATGATTGTCAAGCCTAAGCTAGATATAATCCGTGCTTTTTTATGTATAGCGCAACCGGCTTTGGCACGAGCTTAGCTACTGCCCGACCCTTATTTACCTTCCTGCGTATATCAGTCGAGGATATATCCAAGGCCTTGATGTCCATTGTAATAAGGCGGGACGACGCAGCCCTCATGCTGAAACCAGGTCTTCTGACTACTACAAATCTGCATAGGCGCAGGATCTCGTTCAGGTTCTTCCACCTGTACCTTAAGGAGTCTGACCCTGTTATAAAATACAGTTCCTTCCCCGCCCCGTATCTTTTTTTCAATTGCCTTAGTGTATCGACCGAGTACGAACGGCCTTTTCTTTTTATTTCAATGCCTGAGACCTGAAATCCCTTTCTCTTTGCAATGGCGAGCCTGAGCATGTTGCACCTGTGCCTGGCTGTGGTGACGCCGGAGCCCTGCTTGTGAGGCGGCAGATACGTCGGAATAAATATTATTTTGCTGAGTTTGAGTTTTCGCGAGACCTCTCGAGCTATGTGCAAATGCCCGTTATGCACTGGATCAAACGTCCCGCCTAGTATCCCTATCCTCATCTCGATTCAAGTGTCCAAGGCTAAGCCTTGAACAAGCCTGTTTGTTCAAGGCTTAGCCTTGAACACTTAAGTTACAAAGAGTGTATTGCCCTGTTATGTACAGCCTCGGAAGTCTCCTGGATCGCCTCTGATAATGTAGGGTGGGCGTGGATCACGCTTGCCAATTTCTCAGATGTTATGCCAAACTGGATACACGCTGAAAGCTCGGCTATAAGTTCTGTGGCATGGGGACCTATTATCTGCGCCCCAAGGATCCTGTCTGTCTTGTTATCTACGACAAATTTAATAAAGCCTTCTGTCTCGCCCAATACATGCGCCTTGCCTATCGCAGAAAACAGGAATTTTCTTGTGACTAGATCCATACCTTTTTCCTTTGCCTTCCTGACAGTCAATCCCACGCTCGCGACCTCAGGATGCGTAAAAATACAATTCGGCACTGCATTGTAATCAATCCTAGCCTGTTCGCCGCTCATCACCTCTATAGCGCATATGCCTTCCCGCGAGGCCACGTGGGCCAACAAAATCCCGCCGATAACATCACCTGCCGCATAGACATTTTTAATGTTTGTCCTGAACTCCCTATCGACCCTTATCCAGCCTTTGTCTGATTCAATACCTATATTCTCGATTCCCATACCTTTAGAATTCGCTGACCGGCCTACGCAGACCAGCGTTTTTTCGCTCTTTTCCTTTATTTCATCAGCCCTTGTTTTGGCAAATACCTTTATTCCTCTTTTTTTGAATATCTGCTCTAATTTTTTAGCTATCTCTTCATCCTCGTTCGGAAGGAGCTGATCCATCATCTCCACTATCCTCACCTCTGAGCCGAATGTCCTGAATATCGACGCGAATTCGCAGCCGATCACGCCGCCGCCGACAATCGTTATGCTCTTTGGCACCTTCTGCAGACCGAGCATATCCGTGCTGGACAGTATATTCTCGCCGTCAAACTTCATGCCTTCTAGCTCGATAGGGCTGGAACCTGTGGCTATTAAAATATTTTTTGCCTCGATATCCTCATTACCTGCGACTATACGCGTCTTGTCTTTTATCCGCGCTTCCCCCTTGATCACATCTATCTTATTTGCCTTCATCAGCATTTCTATGCCTGAAGAAAGCTTTTTTACAATATTATCCTTTCTCTCTGATACCTTTTTAAAATTTA
>CAZBAQ010000056.1:0-6367 GCA_964489855.1 uncultured Planctomycetia bacterium
GCCATAACATCTTTATCAACGCCTCCAATCAACCTGTGCGTGGGTAAAACAACTATACCGTCAGCATAAAGGTCTGTAAAATAGGTAAGTATATAACCGTATTTCGGATCCTTCTTAGTCTTACTGAACTCAAGTCCGACCTCGTATCTGTGGTGGCCGTCCGCGATAAAGATCTTTTCCTTCTTCATCAAACTTACTATTTTTTGCGTCTTTTCTTTATCAGAGACCCGCCAGAGTTTATTGCGCATGCCATGAGGATCCACAAAATCCATTATGGGCTGCGATTTTGCGGCCTCTGCCAGGATCTTATTAATGGACCTATCCTCGTCTGCAAAAAGCGCGAATATCGGGCCCAGGTTTGCCTCTATTGAACTTAAGAGACTGGTCCTGTCCCGCTTTGGAACGTCCAGTGTGTATTCGTGAGGATACACACTACCCGAGCCTGTATCGAATTCTTCTAATTTCAAAAGCGCCAAAAAACCCAATCGCTTTTTCCTCTGGCCATCCACGCTAAATTCCTGCTCGTAGACATATATGCTGTCGTCCTTATCTTTTTCCAAAACCTCTTTTTCCTGCCATTCCTTTAATGACCTGGCCGCGCGGGTATATTTATTCTCTTTTTCATTGTCTCCGGGCAGATCCTTACCCAAAAGTATCCGGATTATATTATATGGATTTGAATTATAAAGCTGGTCTTGTTCCTGTTTGGAGATTACATCATAGGGGGGCGCTACTACCTTTGAAGGATCATTTATCTTTTTCGGATTATAAAGCGTGCCTTTAAAGGGAGAGATATCTGCCATGAATAAACGCTCCTAATATTCCGCCGACAGAATCAGCTATAATATCAAATACGCTGAAATACCTCCCGACGACAAATAACTGGTGAAACTCGTCTGAGATACCATAGCCTATCGCGCACAATGCTGCGAGTATCCTGAAATTTTCAACAACCGCGCTTCTGGAAGAATTTTTAAACGCGCGGCCGGCAAATAGCGCAAAAATACCATATTCTAATACGTGCAACAACTTGTCAAGATAAGGAATATCTATCTCAGGCAGAGGTTTTGACATGCCTGATACGAAAAATATTATCCCGGCGTATATATAAAGCGGCGCCCAGTATCTGAAAAAACCCTTCATTTTATTTTGCCTTGCAGTCTTTTTTATCGCAGGACGAACAAGGAGACAAGGGCGGTTTATCCTTCTTTTCCCCTTTTTTATAACTGGGGCTCCTGTAGTCAGTCGCGTAAAATCCAGCTCCTTTAAATATAAAACCTGCGCCGCCGCCTATCAGTCTCTTGACCTCGCCTTTACACGAAGCATCCGGGCATACAGATAGAGGCTTTTCGCTCATCTGCTGAAACAGTTCAAAATTCTTTCCGCATTTCTGGCACTCGTATTCGTACGTCGGCACACCACACCTCTATTTCTTAAAAACCTTTTTCACTTTATCTATAAAAGATTTTGACAATGGATTAACCTTATCATTACACGTTTTTTCAAACTCTTTCAGTACGCGTTTCTGTTCTGAACTGAGACGGGTGGGTGTTTCCACTATCACCCTTATCAGCTCGTCACCCTGACCATAACCCCTCAGTCTTTTTATGCCTTTCCCGGTCAATCGAAAGACCTTGCCGCTCTGCGTCCCCTCCGGGACCTTCATGTCAACATTGCCATTCAGGGTAGGCACTTCTATTTCTCCGCCTAGAGCAGCGAGGGTAAAGCTGATGGGAACGTCGCATATTATATCATAACCATGCCTGTCAAATATAGTATGATCTTTTACGTGGATGTAAATATAAAGGTCACCGCGCGGCCCGCCTTTTGAACCTGCCTCGCCTTCACCCTGCACGCGCATACGCGAACCTGTATCAACGCCGGCAGGGATACTGACCTCGATATTTTTGGTAACCATGTTCCTGCCGCTGCCAGCGCACTTGACACAGGGATTTTTTATGATCGTCCCTTCGCCCCTGCATTTTGGACATGTCTGTGAAATGCTGAAGAATCCGGTTGACTGCATGATCTGGCCGCGACCGCTGCAAGTAGAACAGGTCGTCTTTTTCGTCCCTGGCCTTGCCCCCTCGCCTTTACACGTATCGCAGGTTTCATATCTCTGGACACTTATTGTCTTTTTTGTGCCGAACGCCGCGTCTTCAAAAGAAATCACGATCTCATATTCCAGATCCCTGCCTCGCCGCGACCCGCCTCTTCTTGAAGAATAACCGCTTCCAAATATGCCTAAATTCTCAAATATGCTCCCGAATATACCTCCGCCAAGGCCAAGATCCTCGAATATGTTGCCAAAATCAGCTCCCTTGAAAA
Source organism: uncultured Planctomycetia bacterium (assembly GCA_964489855.1). Lineage (GTDB taxonomy): Bacteria > Omnitrophota > Gorgyraeia > Gorgyraeales > Gorgyraeaceae > JAHIPS01. Next base: position 2,329 of record CAZBAQ010000056.1, read on the forward strand.
TATCCTCAGCGCTATAACGGGAATCTATGCCGGCGTGGCCAAACTGGTCATACTGGCTCCTCTTATGAGGGTCAGACAAAACCGCGTACGCCTCGGAGATATCCTTGAATTTTTCCTCAGCCTCTTTCTTTTTATCCGCTGACACGCGATCAGGATGAAATTTAAGCGCAAGATTCCTGTACGCGCGCTTTATCTCATCAACGCTCGCTCCTTTTTGGACACCCAGTATTTCGTAGTAGTCGCGCTTTGTCGTCATCATTAATTGTTCAAGGCTTAGCCTTTATGTCCAAGGCTTAGCCTTGAACAGTTAGACGGTTACTTCTCCTTAAACTCGGCGTCGATCACGTCGTCGCCGCCGTCTTTTTTCTTTGGCCCCTGCTGCTCCTGCGCGCCTGGCTGGGCCTGGCCCTGTTGCTGCTGCGCCTGTTTTGCCTGAACAGTCTTGTAAACCTCTTCTGCCAGCTTATGGGCGGTCTTGGATAGCTCCTCCATTTCTTTCTTTATCTTTTCAACGTCGCTACCCTTTATTGCCTCTTTTAAATCGTTTAATTTCTGCTCTATCTTTAACCTTTCATCCTGCGTGACCTTGTCCCCATAATCCTTCAGTGATTTCTCAACAGAATACGCAAGCGTATCTGCCTGATTCTTCACTTCCACTTCTTCCTTTTTCTTCTTGTCCTGGTCAGCGAATTTCTCCGCCTCCTTTACCATCTTGTCTATCTCTTCTTTTGACAATTTCTTAGGCGCGGTTATGCGCATGCTCTGCTCTTTACCTGTACCCTTATCTTTTGCGCCCACATGCACTATCCCGTCCCTGTCAATATCAAATGAAACCTCTATTTGAGGGATACCTCGCGGAGCCGGAGGTATGCCCACTAAATCAAATCTGCCAAGTTCAGTATTGTCATTTGCCATCTGGCGCTCGCCCTGTAAAACGCGCACTGTGACCGCTGGCTGGTTGTCTGCGGCTGTTGAAAACACCTGGCTCTTTTTCGTCGGTATAGTGGTGTTACGCTCGATAAGCTTTGTAAAAACGCCTCCGAGCGTCTCTATGCCCAATGAAAGCGGCGTCACATCCAGAAGCAGCACCTCTTTTGCATCGCCTTTTATAATCGCTGCCTGCGTAGCAGCGCCTAATGCAACACACTCCATTGGATCTATGCCGCGCTCGATCTTTTTGCCCACATGCTCTTCTAAAAATTTTTGCACAATAGGCATCCTCGTAGGCCCGCCTACCATTATGATCTTGTCAATGTCCGAAGCTGAAAGCCCTGAATCCCTGATCGCATGGTCAACAGGACCGCGGCACTTGCCCACAATCGGAGCGACCAGCTCTTCCAGGTTTGCCCTGTTTATAGACATGGTCAGATGTTTTGGCCCGCTCGCATCAGCTGTAATAAAAGGAAGGTTTATATCTGTCGTGAGCGTGCTTGAAAGCTCAACCTTTGCCTTTTCAGCTGCCTCGCGTAAGCGCTGCATCGCCATATTATCTTTCTTTAAATCTACACCTGTCTCTTTCTTGAACTGCTTTGCAATATAATCTATCAGCAATGCGTCCATGTCTGTGCCGCCAAGATGTGTATCTCCGCTCGTGGACTTTACCTCAAACCCGCTCGCGTTATGCTCTTTGTCATACCACATATCCATGATCGTGACATCCAGCGTACCTCCGCCAAAGTCAAACACCATGATCTTCAGCTCTTTCCCGACCTTGTCCAAACCATATGCAAGACATGCCGCAGTCGGCTCATTGATTATCCTTAATACCTTTAATCCCGCGATCTCTCCGGCGTCTTTAGTCGCCTGGCGCTGGTTATCGTCAAAATAAGCAGGGCAGGTGATTACCACTTCCTCGACCTTGTCGCCAAGATACGCCTCAGCATCTTGTTTTATCTTTTGCAAAATAAAAGCTGATATCTGCTGGGCTGTATATTCCTTGCCATAAGCCTTGAATTTATGGTCTGTCCCCATTTTCCTCTTTGCCGCGTAGATCGTTCCTTCCGGGTTCACAGTTGCCTGGCGCCTCGCCGGTTCACCGACAAGCTTTTGCCCGTCTTTAGTAAATGCCACAAAAGACGGAAATGCCTTGCCGCTTGAAACACCCGCGCCTTCCGCGCTCGGTATAATGGAAGGCCTGCCGCCTTCCATAACTGCTGCCGCTGAATTAGACGTCCCTAAATCGATTCCGATAACCTTTGCCATTTTACTCCTCCTTTTTCTCTGGTTTCCCCTCGGCTTCGCTTCCCTCGACTCGCTCGGGACTTCGCGGGGATTCCTTCGGTCGTTTTGATACCTTCACCTTTGCCGGTCGTATGATGCGGTCATTCAACATGTACCCTTTTTGAAATTCCTCGGTGATATGATCCTCAGGATAGTCGTCTCTTTCCTCCTGCATCATTGCCTCGTGCTCATGAGGATTAAAGGGTTTGCCCTGCGCGTCTATCTCCCTCACGCCTTTTTTCTTCAAAAATTCCTTCATGTCCTTCCATATCATCTCAACACCTTTATATAATATGTCAAAGTCGTGCTTCGACTTTCCTGCCTTGACTGCCCTCTCAAAATCATCCAGTATATTTAAGACCTCTATTATTATTTCTTCATTCGCGAATTTGACGAATTCCATCTTGTCTTTTTCAAGCCGCTTCTTGTAATTGTCAAATTCCGCCTGCAGCCTCAAAAGCCTGTCAAAACACTCCATAGACTCGTCTGCCTTTTTCTTCAAGGCCTCGAATTCCTCAAAGCCCAGGAGGATCTTATTCTTTTTATGTTCTTTTTTATGTATATGCTCAGCCAAGGTCTTCCAGCGCCCTTCCTAACAGCTCCGACAGGTAGGTCACAGCAGATATTACCTTACCGTACTCCATCCGGGTAGGCCCTATGGCGCCAAGCGCGCCTATCGCCCTGTCTTTTACCTTATAATTACATGTCACAACAGCGAAATCTTGTATATACTTGCACGTATTCTCTTTTCCTATATGCACCTTTACACCCTCTGCCTCTATGTCCCCGTTAAACACATCGAGTATGTCCTGTTTTTCCTCAAATAGCTTCAAAAACGAACGAGCCCGCCTCATATCATCAAATTCCGGATGCGACATAAGGCCTGCGGTGCCGTCAAAATACATCTTGTCTTCTGCCCTTAAAAATCCAGGCCTTGAAAATATGGATATCGCCTTTTTTAAAAATGCGTAGAAAGAATCCCTTTCCTGCAGAATCCTACGCGTAAGATGGTTTTTAATATCTCCCAAAAACAAACCTTCTAATTCCTGATTTAAAAATTCTGACATCCTGAATAATTCTGTCTTGGTAAGGTCTTCCTCTAGTTCCAGCAGCGAATTTTTTACAATCCCCGAACGAGTAACAAGCACTGCTAAAACACGCGAAGACGAGGCATCTATGGGTATAAACTCGATCTGCTTGAATACTGTCCTTTTCAGTCTCGGGGTCAGCACTATACCGACCTCTCTTGTTATCATGCCAATGGCCCTTGAGACATTCTGCATCAGGTCTTCAAAATCCTCGTATCGCCTGCTGACTACTTTACTGATGAGTGATTCCTCTTCTTTTGTAAGATGTCTTGGCTCTAAAAGCGACTCTACGTATACCCTGTAACCCTTGTCAGTAGGAACCCTGCCGGCTGATGTATGCGGGTGCGTGATAAGCCCTATCTCTTCCAGGTCAGCCATGACATTGCGTATAGTCGCGGGACTCATGCTCCACCTGAAACGCTGCGAAAGTGCACGCGATCCCACAGGCATGGCGCTATCCACGTAAGACTCTACTATCGCGTATAAAATCCTTTTGCATCTTTGCTCTGTATCAACATGTTTCATAGGGATGTGCTCCTTTAATACAAGGTAGTTCTAGTAGCGAATTAGCACTCTAACATCCAGAGTGCTACTTGTCAAGCAAAAATTTCACTCCTATATTTGACAATTCCTGCATTGCACGTTTTGTCAAATTTAGCTATTTATGGTCTTTGCCAATCTCACCGGGATTACTGCTTCTATGTAGACTGATCGAGGCCGGTCTTCTCTGT
>CAZBAQ010000057.1:0-4937 GCA_964489855.1 uncultured Planctomycetia bacterium
AACATGCAGAAAACCGAGGGCCCGCTTCCAGATAAAAAACCAGGTCTAGCACCCGCACCTGCCAATAAATCCTTTGCCTTTTTTATTTCCTGGGCGTCACTTCCCAGCACATCTTCAAAGCTATTGTAATAACCTTTCTTAAGCGCCTCTAAATCATTTTGCTCGAGGAATGAAATCATTTTTGCAATGCCGTTCCTGCGAGTTCGCGCGCCACTGTCATCTATCCTCTTGTACATCCGGGCTGTTGAAAGAGCTATGTCTGGTTTTAAGACTATGTGGTGAAAATTCGCATCCACATTAACCGGCTCTAAAATCTCTCCCGCGCCCTTTCCGACTGCAAAGGCCTCATCCAGCATGAAAAATGGGACATCTTTGCCTATCCGGGCTGCTATTGAAAAAAGCCTTTCAGGCGCAAGGCCCAGCTCAAACTGTTCGTTCAAACCCCGCAATATAGACGCAGTATCGCTTGACCCGCCGCCTAAGCCAGCTGAAACAGGTATTTTCTTTTTAATTACTACGTTCAGGCCTATCTTCACATTGGCAGCCTCAAAAAGCGCCTGGATCGCCTTGTAGGCGATGTTCTCTTTTCCCGAAGGGCACGAGTTTAAAGGTTCTATCCTTACCTTGACGCCGCTGGTCTTTTCTGTTATCAGGATCTCGTCTTTTAGATCTATTTTTTCAAAGAGCGTTTCTATGTCGTGATACCCATCTCGCCGCTTCTCTAAAACATCCAGGTATAGATTAAGCTTTGCCGGCGCATAGACTGTGAACTCTTGCATAATAACAATGGTCAAGATGGTCGAGGCGAAACCTCGACCATTTAAGCCTTTGGTCGAGGTTTCGCCTCGACCATTGCCTTATGGCTATTTCTTTCTCGCAATCGCCCTCTTGGCCGCCTTGGCAATGTCTTCTCCTGTCAGTTCAAACAATTTGAAGAGCTCGCTCGGAGAGCCGGATTCCCCAAACCTATCTTTTACTCCTATAAACTCTATTGGCGTCGGGCATTCCTTTGCCAGCACCTCGCTAACAGCGCTGCCCATACCCCCTGCTATCAGATGCTCTTCAGCAGTAACGATTGCTCCTGTTTCTTTTGCCGCCTTTACAACCGCGTCTCTATCGATCGGTTTTACTGTATGCAGATTGATTACACCGGCGTGGATGCCTTGCTTTTCCAATATATCGTGTGCGATAAGGGACTCTCCTACTTCGTGGCCGCATGCTATAATCGCGACATCGCCTCCCTGCTTAAGCACATTTGCCTTGCCGATCTGGAAAATATCTTTTTCCTGCGTGATAGCAGGTTCTTTTGCCCTGCCAAGCCTGAGATACACTGGTCCTTTACAGGAAGCGCTCGCGAGCGTCGCCCTCTTTGCCTCTAAGGCGTCGCAGGGAACAATCACGGTCATGTTAGGAAGGATCCTCATAAGCGCGATCTCTTCTATTGCCTGATGAGTAGGCCCGTCCTCACCCACTGACACGCCGCCATGCGTGCCGATTATCTTCACATTCAGATTCATATAAGCGACTGACACCCTTACCTGGTCCCATGCCCTGCCTGCGGCAAACACGCCGAATGTGCACGTGAAAGGCGTCTTGCCTGAAATAGCAAGTCCTGCGGCTGTACAGATCATGTCCTGCTCGCTCACGCCCATTGAAAAAAATCTTTCAGGAAATTTCTTCTTAAACCATCCCGCGCGCGTAGAATCTGTCAGGTCGGCTGAAAGCACCACGATATCCTGTCTGGCCCCGCCTAACTCTAAAAGCCCCTCGCCAAATCCATCTCTCGTCGGCTTCATATTCATATTTCCAGTTCCTTTATCGCACGGTCGAGCTCCTCTTTGGAAGGCGCCACGCCGTGATATTTATTCTGGTTTTCAAAAAAAGAAACACCCTTGCCCTTCACAGTATGCGCGATTATGACAGTGGGTCTGCCTTTGATAGTCCCTGCTTCATCATACGCGTCCATTACTTGCTTGATGTTATGTCCGTCTATCTCCAGCACTTCCCAGTTAAACGAGCGCCACTTGTCCTTTAGCGGCTCGAGGCCTTTTATATCCTCGATCCTTCCGTCTATCTGAAATTTATTATTATCGATTATGCCGCACAGATTATCCAATTTATAATGCGCGCTTGTAAGTACGGCCTCCCATATCTGGCCCTCGTCAAGCTCGCCATCGCCCATAATGCAGTAGACCCTCTTAGGATCCTTGTTCAATCTCGCGCCTAATGCGCAGCCATTCGCAATAGAAAGCCCCTGGCCTAAAGAGCCGCTTGAGACTTCTATGCCAGGCAGTCCTTTTTGCGGATGACCCTGCAGTCGCGTGCCAAGCTTACGCAATGTAGAGAGCTCTTTCCTGTCAAAAAAATTCATGCGTGCGAGCGTCGCGTATAGCGCGGGACACGCATGGCCCTTTGACAGGATAAACATGTCTCGCGTATCGCAGAGCGGCTTCTCAGGGTCGCACCTGAATTTGTAAAAATAAAGCCCGACCAAAAGCTCTACAATGGATAATGACCCGCCTGTATGGCCTGAGCCAGCGCACGTAAGCATCTTAACTATCTCGATGCGGATCTCACTTGCTATTTTTTCCAATTTTTTAATATCAGGCCTCTTTGCCATATCCCCTTCACTCCAGGACTACTTTTTCCTGGTCTAATTTTTCCAGTTTCTTTTTAACTTCGTCATCTCTCCCGATCTCTACGGATCTCGTCCACGCCTCTTTTGCCTTGTCTGAATAGCCTATCTTAAAATACGCGTCGCCTAAATGATCATACACGACTGCGTCATCTCCGACGATCTCCACTGCCCTCTCCAGCTCTTTCACTGCCTCCTCAAACATGCCTCTTTTATAATAGACCCAACCCAGGCTGTCTATATAAGCGCCATTATCCGGAAAAACCTCGAGTGCCTTTCTCACGAGCTCGCCAGCCTCTTGGAGATCAATACCCTCTTCTGCATACACATACCCGAGATAATTCAATGACTCCGGGTCTTCGGGATTCAATTCGATCGAACGCTTCAGCTGTAAGATCGCCTCGTCCCGCCTGTCTGTCTCCTCGAGCATCGCGCCTAAATAAAAATGAGCCTTTGCATTAAAGGGGTCGACTTCGATACTTTTTCTGTATTCATCTATGGCCTTGTCTTTATCCCCTTTTTCGCTGTAACAAAAACCGAGTGCCAGATATATGTCCTGCTCGCGCCTGCCCAACACAAGCGCGTCTTTCAGCGTCTCTATTGCCTCGTCTATCCTGGAATCAGCCACGAGTATATAGCTGAGCTCTATGTAAGCCACGATATCCTCCTGATCAAATTTCAGGAGAAGTTTATACTGGCGTATTGCCTCGCTCACATCGTCCTTCTGAAAATATATCTGGCCGAGCTGGCGATAGAGTTTTGGGTTCACGGGGTCCAGTTTTATTGCCTCTTCATAATGGGCAAGCGCATCTTCCAGGTCATTATTTAGTTCAAAGAGCACTGCCAGCGCCAGGTGCGCCTCCAGATAATCGGGTTTCAGGATGACTGCCTTTTTTAATTCCTTGATGGCGTCTTGGGGCCTCGCGGCCTTTGCATAGACAATACCCAGATTAAAATGGATAAGCGGAGAATCAGCCTTGTCCTTCAGAAGATTCTCGTAGACCTCTACAGCTCTGTCGATCTCCTGGCCCAATATGTATAGATCTGCGAGCGATGTGAGGATAGCGAGATCCTTTGGCTCGCTTTTCAAAATCTCTTCGTATTCCCTTGTTGCCTCGTCGTATTTTTGTTGAGAGGTATAAATAAGGGCGAGAAGAAATCTGGCCTTTGTGCCCTGCTCTTTAAACTCGACTGCCTTTTTGAGACTGGATACCGAGTCTTCGATCCTGCCTAACTTAATATAACTAGCACCAAGTCTATAATATATATAGCCTGCTTCAGGATCAAACTCGATGGCCTTAAGATACTCGTCTATTGCCTGGCTGGGCTTACCCTCGTTATCATAAATCATGCCCATTGAATAATGGGCATATGCCTTTGTGGATATCGAGGCCTCTGTTCTTTTTTCCGCTATTTTTAATATTTCCCTGCGCGGGCTGAAGGTAGTCTTTTTCTTAGCCTTAGGCGCAGTTGCACAACCACACACCTCTAAACACAATATCCCTATAGCCACTAATATTGAGAAACTTCTCAAGCTCATTATCACTGCTGCTCTTACTTCTTCTTGTGTCTATCTCTTCTACGCCTCTTTTTTCTCTTGTGCGTAGCTATCTTTCGTCTTTTTCGTTTCCTGCCGCACGGCATGTTTGTTTCTCCTTGTTTAAGCTATTACCTTGTTTAATGGGTATTCGATTATCCCCTGAGCGCCCTCTGCCTTTAACTGCGGGATTATCTTCCGCACTATTTTTTCGTCCACGATCGTCTCTAGCGCGCACCAGCCTTTTTGCGACAGCTTGGATATGGTCGGTTTTTTCATGGCTGGAAGCGCCTTTATTACCTTTGCGAGATTTTTTTCCTCCACGTTCATCTTCAGACCCACTTTTTCCTCTGCGGAAATAGCGCCTTTTAAAAGAAGCGCTATTGATTCTATCTTTTCCTTTTTCCATTTATTTTTCCACGAATCTTTATTCGCGACGATAAGCGTGTTAGATTCGCAGATCGTATCGATTATCCTGAGATTATTCGCCTTCAGGCTCGCGCCTGTCTCAGTAAGCTCGACTATCGCGTCCACCAATCCCGCGCCTACCTTTGCCTCTGTCGCGCCCCAGCTGAATTCCACGTCCACGCCGATATTTTTCTTCTTAAAATAACTCTTTGTGGCATTGACAAGTTCTGTTGCTATGCGCTTTCCTTTAAGATCCTCTGGCTTTTTTATCTTTGAATCATTCGGCACTGCCAGGACCCAGCGGACAGGTCGAAGACCCTGCTTGCCATATATAAGTTCACAGACCTTTACCACATC
>CAZBAQ010000057.1:4947-6259 GCA_964489855.1 uncultured Planctomycetia bacterium
TCTCTATGGTCCAGTCATTGCCGGTGATGCCGCAGTCAAGCGCTCCATCAGCCACATACCTCGCCATCTCCTGCGCCCTCAATAAAAAAGGTGATATCTCCTCGTCATCTATGGACGGAAAATAACTCCTGGATCCTATGGATATATTAAAGCCTGCTTTTTTAAACATCCGGATAGTAGCCTCCTGCAGGCTACCTTTGGGAAGACCAAGTTTTAACTGCATCTCTGACCGCCTTTTTTCTCTTTTTTCTGGAATATGCCTTTTTACTCTTTTTTACACGAGTTTTGGGATTAATAGTCCAAGACCTACGTACCTTTATACGCCCGGCCTTCTTTTTCATAGCGGGATTATTATACTAGGCGGGTAAGGATTTGTAAAGAGGAAAATTAATGCCTTAAGTGCTATCTGAATAGTCACGTTACAGTTTCAGCTATTTTGCACCACCCAGCCCAGTGGGTTTTGGGGCATCTTTTTCGCGAGCGGGCACGGTGTCTTTTCGGTCCAGCAGGTGCTTCAAAAAAACGCTCGGCTGGACCGAAAAGACGAGCGAGCGAAAAAAATGAGCAAAATTTTCACGCTGGGTAAATTCTTCGTCCCTGAAACCCACTGGGCTGGGTGGCGTCGTCAAATCGAAAATCCGATGTCCTAGTAAAATATTATATTTACAACTAGTTGCGAGAATTGGTAATTTTTAAGTTTAGTGCTAGTGACCAAATAGTGATTACAATAGATTCGATTATCTTTGTGCTATTAATATTATGGCAGAATTGGTCTATATTAATCTGCCTTGATAATCTTCACGGGTTCGATTCTCATATATAAGGATAGCTTATGTGCAGACTGCCTACTTATATATCTGTTCTAGGCATGGCCTTTAAATCAAGCTGCACATGCTTCTTATAGGCTATGAATGTTCCGGGCGAATTTTCATGCTCTGCCAAAGAAAACGTATCTTGTATTACAAACCGACGCTCAGAAAGCTTATCAGGATCATCTGTAGTATAAAACCCTACTCTAACCTCTACAGGCCTGGGTGTCATTTGACCCCTCTCAGATACAACGTCTGCAGGGTCATAAACTACTTCCGCGTATCTAGGGTCCTGGCTTACCAACCCGGGCGGAACATGAATACGCTGACCAGCCACTCCTATAATCCACTTTGATCCCTTTATGCTGTCTACCTTTCTACCTATTAACCCGGTTGCAACTATATTCAAATTGTTCTGGCTCGCATGAGCTAATGATTTCAGAAGCGCTTCGCTGGATATGTCCTCCACAAAAGAATCTATTGGATCCCGCGGTAAAAAAGTG
>CAZBAQ010000058.1:0-6166 GCA_964489855.1 uncultured Planctomycetia bacterium
CGTCGGGCCGCCTATGACGATCTCACCTTTTTTGCCTGCCGGGAGCTCGGCGCCTTTATCGTCGACTATCTTCACCTTTACCTCATGGCCGGGCACGCCCAGGGATGCCGGCCTGTTTTTTAGCCTGGGATTGCATGTTATGGGCATTGTCTCTGTCAGGCCGTAACCCTGCAGCAGCTCTATACCCATCTTTTCCTTTATCTCTTTATGCACCTCGGGTGACAGGTAACTTCCGCCTGTTATGCCGTATTTAAGACTCTTTATGCCAAAGCGCTTTTTGTCATAATTTTTAAGGAGCGATATATAAGCCGTTGGTACAGCGATGATAAAATCTATTTTATTTTCCTCTATTGTCTTTAAAACATGGCTCGGTATAAAACTTTTCATTATTACTACAGTGGCACCGCGCAAGAGCGGCACGATCACGCAGCTCACCAGCGTGAAGATATGCGACATCGGCGTGACCAGCAGAAAACGCTGGGCTGTTATGACCTCGGTAAGCCTCACATACCCTATGGCGCCGTGGTGGTAATTGCCGTGCGTGAGCACTGCGCCTATGGGCCTGCCCAGACCCCTGTAGGTATAGTTTATTGTAGCGACCTGCCTGTTGCTGGTATTGAAATCCGGCAGGTCCCCTGTTTTACCGATGCGAAACAATTCTTCAAACTCGTCCGTCAGTATTACCAGGCTGTGCCTGCCGCGTATACCAGAGATCTTACCTTTATATAAATGCGATGTCGTTATTATGGCAATTGGCCCGCAGTCACTAAATATCTTGTCCAGCTCGTATGGCGTCAGGGACTGGTTTAGTGGCACGCTTACAGCGTTTATCCTCGCAAGCGCATAAAAGCCGTAGATAAACTCTTTACAGTTCGGGAGAAGTATCACGACCCTGTCATTTTCCTTGATACCCCTCTTAAGAAACCCTTTTGCCAGAAGCTCTATATTTTTCCAAAGATCAGAATAGGACACCTTTTCGCTGCCTTCGACCAGGCATATCTTATCCGCCATCTTGGCGGATACCCAATGAAGCGATGTCCCAAGATTCATAGGGTCACTCCTTCTTTTTCAGATAAAACATTACAAGGTCTATCAGGTCCCTGACTGTCACCACATCAAAGGCCTTTGCCTCATCTATGACTATGTCCAGTCTTTTTTCAATAGCGGCCAGGATCTCCATTGCTGCGAGAGAATCCACGCCCAGATCATCCCGTATATTCGCAGCCTCCTTGACTTTTCTGACATCCATTCTTGCAATCTGCGCCACTAATTTCTTGACATCTTTCCTGATTTGCGGCGCTCCGCGACCCGCTGCCTTCTTAGCCGTCATTATAAAAATCCTTTCTACGTTTAATACATATAAGTAACAGTGACTCCGGCTATATTTGCATAACCCTTGTATGTGCCGTCTGCATTTATGGTCGTGCTTGTAGCAGAGCCAGCATCATTTGTAATATACCTGTCCTTATATTTAAAAAATGAATAGGAGGCATCTATTTTAAAATCCTTGAATAAATAGCCTAAGCCAAACGTTAAACCATACTTATTGGCATCGGGAAGCACAGGCTCCCAGTTTACGGTTGGTATCGGCGAGGTTTCGTATAAAAAACCGCATCTTAGATCCAGGTTGTCTGTTGTCTTGTATTCTGCGCCAATGCCGTAAGCGTAGCCGTCATGCCAATCCCTTGAAGCAGGGTTGCCTGCATTTAAACTAGCGCGGCGAAGGCCTGTCGGGTCAGTCGCATCTGTCAAATCCGGAAATTTTATGAACTCTTCCTCAACGCATGACCAGTCAGTCCATTCCACGTCAGTTTCTATTGTCCATCTGTCGTTAGGCTTATAAGCGTACCCCAGCGCTAAACTCCGTGGTATAGTAGAATCTGATTCCATTGCAGTGCTGTATGCTGTGCCGCCAAATATTGCCAGGCCCGTGGGATTCAAATTATCCAAGGTTACGGTGCCCTTGTATGTCAGGTCAATCTCGCTTCTATAAGAAAGACCTATACTGTGTCTTTCAGAGGGCTTAACCAAGAGTGCCACATTGTACCCCCATGCCTCATCATTTCCTTTTAATTGAAAATCGCCATCATTATCTGACAGGGTATCAAATATCCTTCTATGCTTTGAAATATTCGCTGTAAAATAATCGACCCCTGCGCCTACGGATAGGTAATCATTAACCTTATAGGCAACTACTGGATTAAAATTAACCATTTTTACATCAGATTCCTCGGATATGTATCTCGTAAAACTATCGCCTGCCCAGTCAGTACTGAGGCCATACGGCGAATTTGCGCCAAAGCCAAACCTGAAATCTTCAGACTTAAAATCGCTCACAAAATATACATGAGGGAGCCAGAATAACTGCTTTTGCATCTGAACAGTATCACCCGTTGCAGCAGAATCGCATTCAAATCTAGGGGCCTCCATCATGTAGCCTGTTGAAATATAAGAACCTTTGAGCTGGGTCAGGCCGGCAGGATTATAATGGACTGCCGAAGGTCCGTCTGCCTGAGCAGTAAAACAATACCCCTTGCCTGATGCCTCTGCATCTACTACTTCATTCCTGTAACCGCCTGCGCCGAGCGCAAAGACATTGCCGGCATAGACAAATAAAATAGACATTACAATAACCAGGCATTTCTTCATTTCCCCCCTCCGTTTCTGTTTTCGTTTTGCTTTATCCACTTCTGCATGGAATCCTTCCGTATCCTCCAGCTGTCTCCTATCTTAAATGCAGGGATCCTGCCATCTTTGACGTATTTATATATAGTCATAGGGTGGACATTAAGGTAGCTTGCCACATCCTTCACGGTCATAACCTGCTTCGATTTAGCCACGATATACTCCTTTATGCTACATTAAGTCGCAGTATAATAAAGTATAATGATTTTAATTAGCTTGTCAAGATTAGGGCTTTTAGATGGGAATGGACTGAATCCGCGAGACTGAAGAGATTGTAGCCGCCTTCGAGGACTGAAACCAGCCGGTTAGGCGCGAGCTCCTTTATCATACAAGTCATTTCATGATAACCGGTTTCAGTAAGATTTATTGAGGATAACGGATCATCCTTGTGCCCATCAAAACCTGCGGATATGAACACAAACTCTGGATTAAAAGCCTTGATCTTTGGCGCAACCTTATCTTTAAATACCTTTATATATTCATCATCTCCGCTAGAAGCCTGCATCGGGATGTTTAAGTTAAAACCTTTGCCCCTGCCTTCACCTGTATCTCCTGCGCCTCCTGTTCCAGGGTAATGCGGATATTGGTGCAAACTGATATACAAAACACTCGGATCTTTATAAAAAATCTCCTCTGTGCCATTGCCGTGGTGCACATCCCAGTCAATAATCGCTACGCGGCTTATGCTATGTTTTTTCTGAACATACCTCGCGCCAATACTAACATTATTGAAAAGGCAAAATCCCATTGTCTGCGACGGCCTTGCGTGGTGGCCTGGCGGCCTGACCATGCAGAACGCGTTTGAGGCCTCGCCATTTATCACAAGATCCGCTGCCTTTATCACGCCTCCTGCAGCAAAAAGCGCGGCCCTGTAAGAATCGCGGGAAACAACAGTGTCCGGATCTAGATTAGCCGGCGCGTTTTTGCAGGCCTCCTCCACGCTTTTTATATAATCTTTGGAGTGCGCGAGCGCTACATCTTCTACCCGCGCCACGTATGGCTCAACAAGTTCCAGCCTGTTGATAAGCCCTGTCTTCTTTAATTTTCTAATGATTGCCTGTAATCTTGAGGCACGTTCTGGATGGTGTTCGCCTGTATCATGCTGCAGAAAAATTGGATGGTATATTAAGGTAGTATTCATAGTGGTCGAGGCGAAACCTCGACCACTATCTGGTCGAGGTTTCGCCTCGACCACTAATCTTCTTCTGCTCTCCTGAGTTCACACATAAATTCTTCCATCAGCTCCACATTTTTCCTGCCAGGACTCGATTCTATGCCGCTCGATACATCTACAGCGTACGGCCGGGTCTCTTTTATAACGTCGTACACATTGTCGGGCGTAAGGCCGCCGGCCACGATAATGCGCCTGCAGTATTCCCCTGCCACAATCGCGAGCGTCCTGTCAAAACCTTTGCCTGTGCCGCCATAGACATTGCTCTTGTACGCGTCCAGCAGGAACGCGTCTGCCGGACATTCTTCTATCAGAGAAAGACTATCCCTGTCCTTGACCCTTATGGCCTTTATCAAACTAACACCTTTAAACTTCATATCTTTAAACCCCACGCAGTATCTCGTATCCTCATCTCCATGCAGCTGCACAGCATTAAGCCCGCGCCTTACCACGCACTCTTCAATAAAAACGAGGTCATCGTTCACAAAAATGCCCACCTTGCTGATAAAAGGCGGCAAATCCCTTATTATTCTCTCGGCATCTTCCGGAGTAACGTAACGAGGGCTTTCTTTAAAAAAAACAAAACCGAGCGCATCCGCGCCTCCCTCGACCGCTTTCTCAGCGTCAGCCGCTGACGTGATGCCGCAAAACTTGACCCTGACCCTTATCATCTCTTGTTATCCCCCATTATTTCCTTTATTTTGGCGCCAATGTCTTTGGACCCCAACAATGAAGCCCCTATTAGAACTGCGTTCACGCCTGCATCTCCAATCCTCGCAATATCATCACTGGTGCTGATCCCGCTCTCGCTTACCTTTATTACCTGATCAGGCATCTTTGAAACCAATTTGAATGTCGTCCCTAAACTTACCTTAAAGGTATCCAGGTCTCTATTGTTAATACCTATTAGCTTCGCGCCCGCGACAAGCGCCTTCTCCAGATCTTTTTCACAGTGGACCTCCACGAGACATTCCATGCCGATTTTTCTCGCAAGATGCATGAAGCTTTGTATCTGTTGCTTCGTTATGATCCTCGCGATCAAAAGAATCGCGTCCGCGCCCAGATAACGGGATTCATAGACCTGGTATTCGTCTATAATAAAATCCTTTCTTAAAACAGGGATGTTCACGACGTGCCGCGCCTCGGCTATATGCGAGCCGTCGCCCCCAAAATATTTTTTATCCGTCAAAACCGATATAGCCTGCGCGCCGTTTTCCTCGTATATCTTCGCAACACTGGCAATATCCAAATTTTTCAAAAATCCTTTTTTCTTTGAAGGGGATTTTTTCTTTATTTCCGCGATAAGGTTTACGCGACCGCCTGCCGAGATCGCATCCTTAAAAGATCTCACGCCTTTAAGAAGCCGTTTTGCGTAGACAAAATGCGTTATAGGCGTCCTCGCCTTCAGCGCCTCGACCTCTTTCTTCTTCATGTTGACGACTTCATTCAAAAACCCCTTCATCTCCCCTTCCTTATTTGCTGGTAAAGTCGATAAGCCCTTTCAGCTTAGCCATTGCCTTTCCAGATTCTATTGACGCCCTCGCTAAATCAACGCCTTTTTTTAAATCCGGGGTAAGGCCGCCTGCTACTAATGCCGCCGCTGCATTCAGCACTACCACATCCTGTCTCGGCCCTTTTTTTCCGCTTAACACCTCTTTTATAATGCCCGCGTTCTCCTCGGGGCTGCCGCCTCTTATATCTTCGAGACGCGCCTTTTTTATCCTGAAATCCTGCGGCTTGACGTAAAAGGTCCTGGTCTTTTTGTCTTTCAGCTCCGTGATCTTGGTCCTGTCAGTAATCGTGATCTCGTCAAGCGAATCAAGGCCATGCACCACGAAAGCCCTCTTTGTCCCAAGATTTTTCAAAACATCCGCGATCACCTCTGTAAGCCCCCTGTGATACACGCCCACGACCTGACAGCTCGCGCCAGCAGGATTCGTAAGCGGGCCGAGCACGTTGAAGATCGTCCTGATGCCTATTTCCCGACGGGGACCTATCGCGTATTTCATCGCGTCGTGAAAAAGAGGCGCGAACAAAAAACCAATACCGACCTTTTCAATGCATTCCCTGACCTTATCAGGAGCGATATCGATATTAACACCAAGCGCCTTCAAGACATCCGCGCTGCCACACTCACTCGAAACAGCCCTGTTGCCGTGCTTTGCCACCTTTAACCCGGCGCCGCTGACCACAAACGCGCTGGCTGTCGACACATTAAATGTATTCGTCCCGCTCCCGCCCGTGCCGCATGTATCCACCACTGTCCCGCCGCCCACCTCGATCCTCGTCGCCTTCTCGCGCATCACCATT
>CAZBAQ010000059.1:0-6016 GCA_964489855.1 uncultured Planctomycetia bacterium
TCTCTCATCTTCGGTCAACATCGTCTCCAGGACTCTCGCCTCTATAAGGACCTGTTTAGGTGTAACATCCAGGTTATATATCAGATTTTCCACAACCTCTAAATTTGAAGGAATATTACTTATTATAAGCGCGCCGGTCCTGTTGTCCATGGTAAGCTTTGAATCCTTTGGCCAATCTACTGCCCCTTCAAGTATATCCTTTACTGTCTTTACCTCTGTAGAACCAGTGCTGCCGCTATCCTCGTCAAACGTCCCTGTAAACTCCGCGAATCTGCCAACGCCCTGATTAAGAAAATATATCCTTGTCTCTACCTGTTCATTGTCCATCTCTTCTTTTGTAGCCACCCACACAGCATCCTCTTCTATTCTGTAAATAAGTTCCTGCGACTTCAGGATATAGCGCAATGCCTCTTCTAACGGCATATCCTTTATCTTTATACTGACCTTTTTTGTTTCCATGTCTATTTCGGCCGAGGGTATGATGTTTACGCCTGTTGCGTCTGAGAGAAAACCCAGGACATAATCCAGTTCTACATCCTCAAAATTAACGCTTATGGGTATCTTTAGCCGCTTCCTGATCTCAGGCACCTTTACAAGCGGCGTTATCTTATTGGCGGTCTCCAATTTGGCGAATTTTTCCTCAGGCACCATATGCTTTTTCGCGACCTCCAAAAGCATATTTTCTTCCACGATCTCTCTTGCCCTTTTTAGCGCATTCTCCTCTATCTTTATCTTTTCTTTATTAATATAATGGAGTATGTCTTTAAATCTCTCGTTTTCGGGAAACTCCGCCATGGCTGTATACAAAACGCTCTCTGCTTCTTCAAGTTTACGCTCTGCCACGTGCCTTCTTATCTTATCCATTAATTCCTCTGTCCGCACGATCCTGTCTTTCCACTCCCTGGCCCTGAGTCTTGCCTCAAAGAGTTTCTTGAGCTCCTGCTTTTCCCTTTCCTTTCTCTGCATCTGTCTCTCTTTTTTCGCGCGCTCCTCTTCCTGGAGCCTTTCCTCGCGTTCCATCTCGAGTCTGGCAAGGCGAGCCGCCTCCATCCTGGCCAGGACCTCTTTTTCTTCTTCTTTCTTTATCTGGGCCTGCGCATTCCCAATATAATATTCTGCCTGAGAAACGAATCTACTATCCGGACCCAGTTCCCTTATCTTCTTAAACTCCACGATAGAGGCAGGGTAATTTCCTTCCTTATGATACTGCATGGCCTTTGCATATATATCCCTGAGTTTTGTTTCCAGCTCGTAGGTCTTTGACCTTTCCAATTCCTGCGCAGCCTTCCACCTTGTCTCTTCCTCGCGCAGGATCTCGGTCTTCCTTTGCCTTGCCGCTCTTTCTGACTCTTCCTGCGCTATGCGGGTAGCCTCATCCACGACATTTTTCTTCATCCTTGCCCATTTTCTGTCCTCCAGCATCAAGAGGTCCTTCATCCTAGAACGTGATTTTTCGATGTATATCTCTGCAAAAGGCGTGAAATAATTTTCCTTCTGGGATCTTTCTATCTCGATCAGGTTTTCCAGTACAGCAACTGCCTCTTTGTACTTGGCTGATTCAAACAAGGTCATTGCCTTCTCAAAATACTTCTTAAGGTCGACCCTTGAAAGCATCCTGTTTGAGGAGTAGCCGTAGGAGTCCATCAGCGCAAACCCGCGGCCGCACAGGGACACTGACAGGATCAGTGTCAAAACCGCTACACCTATTTTATAAGTCGTCCTTTTACTCATCTTTTTCTTTCCCTTGCCCATCCTGTTTTTTCTTGGCAACGCTTAAGACTATCTCATCGCCGCCTTTTTTATGAAGCACGACTTCCTTATCGTCTATGCTGGAGACCAGGAAATCCCCTATCGTATCACCTTCTTTAGCAAAATAGCTCTTCCCGGTGCCCTGGTCTTCAATAACAACCATGACCTTCTCACCCATCATGACCCTGCCCTTATACTTGAACATAGGCTCACGGGGTTTTTCTTTCTCGACTACGATAGGCTCTATCTTTTTTATCCCTCCCTCGGGCACGACCTTGAAAAACGGGCTCCTTTTTAAAAGAAGCTCATACGCGCTCATACTGTCCTTTACCTTCACGTCCTCAAAATCCCATTTATCCTTTATGAGCGCCTTCTTTTTTGCCTTTGATTTCTTTGTCGCCGACTCAATATCCTTAAGCAGTCCATCCAGTGCTTCTTTTTTCTTGCCCTGCGATATAAATCCAAATATAAATATCCCTATTGCTATCGCTAAAAGAGGCCAGAAAATAATCCTTTCCTTTGTAATCATTCCTTTGTTCCCCGCCGCGCCACCTTAAAGGTGCTTAAGACTAAACTCGCCTCTATTTCTCCCAGATTTTCCTCGTCGGTCTTTATATGCACCTCTTTTACCGAAACTATAGGGCTCGCGTTCTTGAGCTCCAGCAAAAGATCTACAAACGCATCCGTGTCTAGTCTCATCGAGATCTGCAGGGGCAATTCAGTATATAAAACGTCCTTGCTTAACGGCTCTATGTACTCTATGGATTTTAATGGCTTTATTGCTGAAAATTCTATTGTCTCGCTTTCCAGCAACACGCTGATCGCAAGCTCTGCTGTCTCGAGCTGCCTAAGAAGTGACTCGACCATGCTCTCCTTTGGAAGGCCGTCGCCAAATCCCAGATTCTCGGGAAGCTTCACGTCTTTGGAGCTCGCTTCTTCTGAAAATCTCTTCATTGAATCGTGCAGTTTTTCTATAAAATAAAGCCCTGCCTCTGAACTGGCATTGGAGATGCGCGTCTTTTCAGGATCTATAAAATCAGCCAGCTCTTCAAATTTCCGCTGTAATGCCATGCCTGCCTTTTCCAATTTATCAAAACTCTCCTTTGACGGGAAAGAACCCGTGGCCGCGATATACTTTTTTATCTCTCTTGTCTTTCGCTCCAATTCGTCGTCCAATATAGAGCTCCCCTCCCTTAAAAACGGGCTCAATATAAATACATAGAGCCCCGCTATAACGCCTATGACCATCAGGCCCTGTTTTAAAATCGTCTTTTCTCTTTGCGTTTTAAGCATCTCTAACCTTTCGTCACAACGACATCCATTGTTATCGAAAACTTCACTATCTCCTCGCCTGTGGTTTCATCCGTCTCTATGGAAGAGGATATCGGCTTGACGTCCTTGAAGCTGGGCGAGGATTTCAGAGACGACACAAAATCATTTACATCCTGATACGACATTGCCTTGCCGCTAAGATCCAGTCTGCCAAGTCCGCTCTTTTCCAGAGACACGATACCAGAGACATCCGTGATCCATACATCCTTGGGCAGCATCTCGGATATTATCCTGAATACATCCAGCCAGATAGCCCTTGAGCCGGCAGTCTGGTACAGGACCCCGATCTTCTCCTTTAAGACATCCTCCTTGTTTTGTATCTTTTTTATCTTTGGTTCGTAGGTCCCATAGATATCCAGCATCTCGCCGACCCTGTCCAGTTTTAATCTTTTTACGGAATAATCCTGTCTCATAAACATAGAAAAGCTCACTGCTATTATTGCGGCCATCCCGATGGAGAGGCGCGAATACAAGACCTTTTCTTTTGAAAGGCGCGTCTCTGAAAACATCTCTTTCAGGAAATTCACCTCTATCTTCAGATTTGTCACGCCCCTCAGCGCCAATCCGGTCGCTATCGCGAATTTGTTCTTGCTCGTCTTTTCATCCAGATTTGCAAATATATGCTGCTCTACTTTTAATTTCTTGAATGGATCCAGGGCCCTTGGTTTCACATTGAATTTCGCGGACAGTTTAGACTCTATACCTTCTACGGAACTTCCGCCTCCTGTCAGGATCAGGTCGTCGAGTTTTTTCCCGTCCTGGCCTGGTTCTTCACCCTGCATAAAATAATATTCTATTGAACGCTCTACCTCTCCTATGAACTCCTCCATGCCCTGATCCTTTGCCTCCTCTATCCTTTCGGAGGCTATAGGAAAACTTCTTATCCAGATATTACCGCCTTTAAATATAACGAGGTTCGTGACCTTGACCCCTATATCCAGTATCGCCCCGAGTTTTTCATGGCTGTAATCTTCATTAAATGCCATAGAGTTGTAGAGAACTATGGGCGAGACATCTATTACGTCAGTGGCAAGCTTTATAGATTTTAAATTTGAGACCATGCCTTCCACGAGATTCTTTTTTATGGCGACTATGACAGCCTTTTTCGTGGTCTTCTTGTCCTTGTCCAAAAGTGACCAATCCCATGCCACCTCGTTTAAAGGGAACGGTATTTGATTCTGTGCCTCGAACTTCATCGTCTGTTTGAGTTTCTCCTCTTTTACCTGAAGGAGTTTTACGAATCTCACGAATACAGACTGCCCGCCTGCCGATATGTTTACGCTGCGGGCCTTTATATTGTTCTCGGAAAATAATTGTGAGATCAATTGGAGGACGACCTGGTCCTTGTCAATGTTTTCCTCCTGAGGGATTTCCTTTATGCCGCACCTGTTGAGCGCAATAGTATCGCCAGTCCTTTTGAGCTCGACAAACTTTATAAAGCGGGTGCCGATATCCAATCCTATAGAGGTCTTGTTAAATCTATGCATTATCTGGCCCTTCCCATTATGGCCCTTAGCTTTCGTATCTCATCCTCTGTGTACTCTCTCCATCCATTGACAGCATTGCGCTTGGACCTGGGGAATATCCTCTTATTCTCATAGCGGATCAGGGTCTGCTTGGATATGCCTAAAAATCCGGCAGCCTCTGTTGTTGAATAGTATCTTTCCTTATTCATATCCCCTCCGAAACAAGTCGACCTTGAATCTCGCTTCGTTCTGTACCGGGTCAACGTAAGACAAAAAACCCCTATCTCGCAGCCGTAATAAGTCGACTGCTACTGATAGGGGTTGATACAACTATATACTACCTGATGGTATTTGTCAAGGGAGGGAAGGTTATTCCTTTTTCCAGAATCTGAAAGGCCGTTTTTTGGGCATATCAGGTCTCGCTATCTCGCCTATGGTCCAGGTCCTTTCTTCTGGCACCGGATCTATTTCATCAGCATCGATCTCGCCGTTCTTATTGACGTCTTTTGCGGCCTGTACCTTGAAATAATGGTTGCCGTCTGACAGGTCCTCTTTCTCGACAGAAGTATCGCTGGAGAAGTCTGACCATTTCTCGTCGTCAAACTTCCACCTGAACACGCAGCCATCCACAGTCGCCTTAAAAGTAAATAAGGCCTTGCTGGATTTCGTGGACAGGCTCGGACCGCTGGTTATGATGGTGTCCGGAGCTATTATAACGAGCTCTATCGTATCGCTGAATATCTCTGACTCGTTTCCTGCGTTATCCTTGAACTTTACATAGACCTTTCTGGTGCCGCTTATAGCCGGAAGCGCCCAGTTGTCTCTCTTTATCGCGAAATTCTCCCAGCCTTCTGTATCAAAGACGCCGTCGTTCGAGATCGACATAGAATTCACGTCTGTAGTGGCATCAAACGCGCTCAAGGTAAGATTTACATAGATAGAATTCGTTAGCGCGTCCTGGTTGTTTATAATAATAGAGCCACTCGGGCCTCTTGTATCAACGACAAAACTCCAGACAAGCGGCGATGTTGTATTTCCAACCAGATCGCTCACCTCAAGAGAAACAACATTGTCGCCTTCGCTTAAAGGTGTTGAAGGTATATAAACAACGCTCCCGGCGCCTTCGTCATATGTCGCGCTGACACTTGATCTGTTTATTGTCATATCTATACCGTCTGTCACCACACCGCTATTTTCGTCTGAAACGCTGATCGAGATAGTGGGCGTGTCTGTTGATATGGTAGAGCTGTTTGTCGGGGAATATATGCCCACTACCGGAACTGCCCTGTCTATCCATATCTCAAATAACGCTGTTTCGCTCCAGTTGCCAGCTGTATTCTGGGCCTTCAGGTTAAACACCCTTACGCCGTCTGAAAGCAGGTCATCAGGTGTCTGGTAAGATTCGCGGGCTGTATCAAGATCATCATTGGGCACGCTTCCCCACGCATAGCTATAACCAGCTATTTTCT
>CAZBAQ010000060.1:0-5887 GCA_964489855.1 uncultured Planctomycetia bacterium
CGTAGTTTATATATTTTAACCCGAACTCCTCTCCATTACCCAGGAGCCGCAAAAACTCACCCGCGTGATTTCCGCCTGTCACTATTAAGATATCCTTTATTCCTGCATCAACCAAAGTTTGAATTGGATAATATATCATGGGTTTCGTATAGATCGGCAATAGATGCTTGTTGGTTATGCGAGTCAGCGGTTCCAGCCGCTTACCAAGTCCACCGGCTAATATAACACCTTTCATCTTATTTCCTCCAGTCATACGGTATGTCGTTTTGGACCGCGTCTATCCGATACTCATCAGGTGTATTCGGGTTATACGGCCGCGTAGGCGTATTTATTACAATCGCCTCTTTGTCTCCGACACATTTAAATCCATGGTAGACAAATCTTGGTATCCTGACCAGCATGGGATTATCCAGGCTGATAGTAAAATCATTTACCTCTTTATACGTGGGTGAATTTTTACGCGCGTCATAGAGCGCTAACCGCATCTTGCCTGAAATACATGTGAAATAGTCATCCTGCTTTTTATGATAATGCCATGCCTTTACCACTCCCGGATATGCGGTGGTCATGTACACCTGGCCGAATTTCTTAAATATGCTCTCGTCTGAACGAAGGATCTCCATGAGCCTGCCGCGCTTATCAGGAAGGATCTTTAGTTTTTTTATTTCTACGTCTTTTATCATCCGGCTATCTCCCGATTGAAATATACTTAAAGCCTGATTTCTTCATCCTTAAAGGATCAAAGATGTTTCTCCCATCTATGATCAATGCGTTCTTCATTGATTTCTTAATACGCGCCAGGTCCAACACCTCAAACTCGTGCCATTCTGTCATTATTACAAGCGCGTCGCTATTCCTGGCCGCGTCATACGCATTCTTACAAAAGGTAATGTCTTTTATCATAGACCGCGCCTTTTTCATGGCGTGCGGGTCATAGGCCTTTATCCTGGCGCCGTTTTCCTTTAGGGAATTTATAATATCTATTGAAGGCGCGCTCCGCATGTCGTCGGTGTTTGGCTTGAACGACAGGCCCAGGACGCCTATTGTCTTATCTTTCACGATCCACAGCGCCTCTTCGATTTTTCTCACAAAAAGCGCCTTTTGCTCCTCGTTTACCTTTCTCGTTGCCTTTAATATCCCGAAATCATAACCTAATTTGCCTGATATATGGATAAACGCGTCCACGTCCTTTGGAAAACAAAAACCGCCATACCCCACCCCGCTATTTAAAAACGATTTTCCTATCCTGGGATCAAGGCCCATGCCGTGCGCGACCTTTGTGATATCCGCGCCTGTGCGCTCGCATATATTGGAGATCGAGTTTATAAAGGAGATCTTTGTGGCGAGAAATGAATTTGACGCGTGCTTTATGAGCTCCGCGCTATTTATATCAGTCACCACTATCTCTGTATCGATCTCTCTGTATAACTCTTTAAGTATCTTCTCCGCCTTCTTTGACCCCACACCTATCACGATCCTGTCAGGATTTAAAAAATCCTCTATGGCCGTGCCTTCCCGTAAGAATTCGGGATTAGAGGCCACGTCAAACTTGACCTTTTTTCTGACATTCAACCTGATCGTCTCTTTAACCCACTTGCCTGTCTCAACAGGCACAGTGCTTTTCTCGACTATGAGACGATACGAGGACATATTCCTGGCTATTTCAGACGCTACCCTTTCTACATACGAGAGGTCTGCCTCGCCGCCCTGCTTTGGCGGTGTTCCAACGCATATAAATATCACGAGGGACTTTTTCACGCCTTCTTTTATGTTGTCTGTAAAAGATAATCGCCCGGCCCTTATATTCTTCTTCACCATATCCTTAAGGCCTTTTTCAAAAAAAGGCATCTTCAGCTTTTTAAGCGCGCCTATCTTTTTCTTATCATTATCAACGCAGGTGACATTGTTGCCCAGATCAGCGAAGCACGCGCCCGTGACCAGTCCTACATAACCCGCGCCTATTATACAAACATCCATATCATCCCCTAGTTTTTCGGACGTGGATAGAAATCCTTGAAGTCAAACGGCACCTTTGGCGAGGCCTTGAGCTTCATGGCCAGCCATACTGTTGCGCCGCCGTCCCTATCCATATCCAGGCTGACCTCGGCCAGCCAGCAATGCAGGTCCTTTATAATAGTTACTTCCTTGGAACTGAATTTATTGATCATTTTATGGCCGTTAGCCTCTACTTCCTTTAAATCAAACCTGCCGAACAGCCTGACAGCCCATTCATTGTTCAATTTATAAAATAATTCCGAGGTAAGTTCGTGTTCTTCGTCCTGCCAGTACCTGGAGCCAAGACCCAGCTGCCATTCTTCGCTCTTGTTGATATATAGATCCGCGTTCCAGCTCTGAAAATCCCTTGTAGCAGGATCATACTGTGTGTCAGATTCTATCCTGAGCCATTTAAACGGCGTAAGCTCAAGATCTCCTTTTATATTTGAAAAACGGCTGCCATCCTCTGGCTTGTAAAGATAATCCCCTGTCAGCAAAAGATACCCCAGGTCCACTGTGCTTAATTTACCGTCAAGAAGCCGCTTTGTCTGCAGCTTGTTTTCAAGCCCCAGGGTAAAAGCGCTTTTCCTGTCCACGCTGTCGATGTCGTCAAACTGCTGCAGTTCAGCCGGCGCCATAGAAGGCGCATGGATATATTCATATTCTATCGTGGGCGTGAGGATATGATGCAGCCTGTTGAAATCAACCCCGAGAAAACTTCCGTTCACCTCATATGTCTTTGCAAATTTCGCGCTGAGGTCCGCGCCTGCGTAAAAAGCTGTCCTGAACTCCTCTTCATCGCCATTTATGTCTTTGCTGTAAAACGTATCCCTTGTCCCCGCAAATGGCGAGAAACTCAAAAAGTCTACGAGCCGTAGAGGCGCTGTCAAACGATTATAGGTATCAAATCTGATGACATTGTTATCATCTGTAACATTATTGGCTGTTTTGCTGTTTAAATTCGTAAAGCTTGAGTCTGTCTTGAAATAAATCGGCAGATCAAACAGCCTCTGGTCTTTTAAATCAAATCTTGCCTCAGGCCAGCGCTCCACAACAGCCTGAAACTGGTTCACCCTTTTCCGCGCCAGCAAACTCAACGCGTATTCCTGCTCCCTGTCCAACAGATAAAAATAACTTTCAGGCGACGACTCCCTGTCGTATTCCTCTCTATAAAAGTAATCCTTTGTAAAATCTACGTCGCTTGCCCTGTGATACTCTAAAAGCGCGGTAAGGTTTTCATTTATATCCACACGATGACGCAGCTGTACCCGGAATCTCTCTTGTTCCGCCTTTGCGTTGTTCTCGCCTCTATCCATGTCACGCTGGTGCGTGTAGTATGTCCTTAAAATGCCCTGGCCCAGATCATCAAACGCGTATTTATAATCAATCCCTGAACCAAACCCCCATTTTTCCCTCTCGTCTAGATTAAGCGTAAGCTTATTATTTTCGTCCAATTCGTACCTGTAGCTCGAGAGCGCGAAAAATCCCCACTTTTGCTTTTTTCCAGGGATCACGTTGATCGTGGGCCAGTCAGCATTGAGGGAATAATCGTATCGCGGCAGGTACGCGACAGGCACGCTGCCGACCTTGAAAAACACGTTCTTTGCCACGACCTTATTGTCAGGATATATTACGATATTCTTCGAGGCGATCTTATAATGAGGTTTTTCCCTGTCGCAGCTCGTTATGTAACCTTCTTTTATCCTGACCGAGCCATCTGCTTCCAGATCTCCTTTGTCGCCGCCCCCATACCATTCTCCTGACTTTATCCTTGGCTTTAATATCTCGCCCTGCTTGGTGGTGAAATTATATCTTACCCTCTGCCCCCTGACCTCGCCTGTGGGGCTTTTTAAAAGCACATTACCCTCTGCGTCAGCGTCTTTTGTCTCTGTGTCAACCGTTATTTTATCACAGGTAAGCCTTGTATCCCCGTAATCGATAGATACATTGCCCTTGCCGATCACCTTTTTCTCTTTTGGAAGATATTCTACCTGGTCGCCATTTACCTCAATGGGTCTTGCCGCATCTTGAGCGCTAACTACAGTGCAATATAATAGCGTAGCTAAAAAAACGAAGGGTATTTTATAGTTCATACAAGTAAGGATGCCCCGATTATGCCCGCGTCAGTTCCGAGTTTTGCCCGCACGACCTTTACATGACGTGCCTGGTCGATCATCGCGCGCCTCTTTATTTCTTTTCTCAAAGGTCTTAATATTAACTCTCCTGCCTTTGATACCCCGCCGCCCACGATAATCATATCCGGATTCAATAGATTCACTACTCCTGCAAGCGCCACACCAAGCTTTGTGCCAACATCCGTCCAGATGGCCTTTGCCTTTTTATTGCCGCTCTTTGCAAGTCTATCCAGGCGCTCAAGAGTTATACCTTTACCAAAGATCTTTCTTGCCCTATTAAGCACGTATCTATTTCCTATATATCTCTCAATACATGCTATGCCTCTACAATTACATCTGGGACCTTTTTCATTTATAGGCACGTGGCCTATCTCGCCAGCGCACATCGTACTGCCCCTGTAGATCCCGCCATTTATAATAATTCCTCCGCCCACGCCAGTGCCGAGCGTAAGACAGACCAGATTCTTTGCGCCCTTGCCAGCGCCAAACCTGTGCTCGGCCAGGGTCATTGCATTCACGTCATTGTCTAGACTGACCTTTAGCCTTAACCTGCGCTCTAATATTGACTTAAGCGATACGTTTTCCCAGCCTTTTATATTCGGGGAATAACTTACTATGCCCTTTCCTGAATCAACAGGTCCTGGCACGCCTATGCCTACGCCCGCGACCTGACCCTTCTTTAAGCCAGCTTGCCTTAATATATCGCCTATATTTAGTATTAGAGAATTAACGAGTTCAGGCTTCCTGACGTTAAGAGGCGTGTCAATCTCGCGCCTGGACACGATCCTGCCTTTATAGTCCACCAGCCCCATCTTCACCCGAGTCGCCCCCAGGTCTATCCCTATTTTAACTCGTTTATTCATATCACGTTATAATACCCTAACTCTCCCAAACAGTCAATAATAAAAACAAAAAATAGAGACGTCTACCAACTCAATCGGGAAGCTGTCTTTTCTCCAAGAAGGAACCTGTACCTAAGCAAAAATAATCAAAAAAATTTGAAAGAAAATGGTACCCTCCCGTGTCTGATTAATAAGGAGGTGGTTTATATGCCAGCTGGACCAAGATTACTTTTGGATAACGTCTGTTATCACATTACATCGAGGGGCAACCAAAAACAGAAAGTATTTATTGAGGATGAGGATTTTAAATATTACCTTACAAAGCTAAAAAAGTATAAGCATAAATATGGGTTCCTTTTATATGCACATTGCCTAATGCCTAATCACCCTCATTTATTAGGTGAAATAAAGAATCCGAAAGATCTGTCACACTTTATGCATGATTTAACGCGTTCCTACACATCCTATTTCAACGATAAGTACAAAAAAGTAGGACATCTGTGGCAAGGTAGATTTCAAAGCAGAATAGTCACTAAAGACGACTATTTCATAGACTGCATTAATTATATTGAGCTTAATCCGGTAAGGGCAGGTTTAGTTACTTCACCCATGGATTGGCCGTATAGCAGTTACAGGGAAAGAGTTCTGGGTGTAAATAAGGATTATACAATTTTGGATGGTTTTGTTATATAAAATTTCTTTAAAGACAGGTTCCCGAACAAATCCAGGACAGGTTCCGCTTCAGCCCGGTAGACGTCTCTATAACTTTAGCAAATGCGATTCCTGCCAGTTTCTTTGGCCTTGTAGAGGGCCTTGTCTGCGGATTCGATCAGGGATTCCGGGTCAGCGCCGTCGTCCGGGAACACGGCCACACCTATACTGAGGGTGCTGGAAACGACCTCGCCGGTAGAGAGC
>CAZBAQ010000061.1:0-5830 GCA_964489855.1 uncultured Planctomycetia bacterium
CGCGCCGTAAATCCTTGCGCACATCTGCCAAAATCTTCCTAATGTGCCTCGGACTCCAGCCTGCCGGAAAATACGATACGCTCGCTCTGTGAAAGCTAGAACAAGGTCTGCGAGCGAATTGAAAATTTAAACTTTTACTTTTGCATTTTGACGGTTTACAATTGCCACATCATATGAGGCAAAAAGACTGAAAACTGTCCGACACCCACACTGTTTCAGTGTGGGTGAAGTTTTTTCAGTCCCGTCAAAATGCAAAATAAAAGGCGACCCTGAGCAAAGCGAGGGGAAAATTTTCAGCTGAGCGAACAGACCTTGTTTTAGCTCAAACGTTATCGAAGGATTATTAAGACTGCCGCCAGAAGGAAGAACAGGGCTGCGGTGGAGAGTTTGACGAGGCCAAGGCGTTTTTCCATGAAGCGCGAAAAGGTATTGGAGGTAACTCCGAAAAGGCCCAGGAAAAATACCACTACTAAGGGAGCGATAAACGCGAGATTGTACAGTATGAGATATAAAAACGCGGACATGCCCTTATCAGGCATCTTAAGCACGAACGCTATGGTGGGCAGATACACCTGGCCTGTACAAAACGATTCCAGAATAGACACCATAAATCCTGCGCTCAGCGCTATCCATATGATCTTCCAGAAATTCCGCTTTTCGCTCTTCTTGTCTTTTCTAAAATCCGAACCGATTACTGAGTGGATCTTATTCTTGATCGCCTGCGGTAGTTTAAGTATGATGCTTTTCGAGTCCTTGCTCTTTTTAAACCTGAAATAATCTATCAGGCTAAGTATACCGAGTAAGATTGCCAGCGCCCCTATCAGGGTATTGATAAAAACCGTGACATAGTCAAAGGTCTTCATTGCCCTTAAAAACCTAAAGATGCCCAGGCCTATCAAGAGATACGTAAAAAATACAGCTGTTGTAAAGAAAAGTCCGGCAAAAAACATCTCGCGACGTCTGTAGCCGACAAAGGCAAGAAACGATATGAAAAACACTATCGTGGTAAAGGCGCAGGGGTTAACGCCGTCTAAAAGTCCTGCCGAGAGGACAGTGTATACACTGAACGATTCGAACCTGGAAAGGATAATATCCCTGGTTGGCTCCTGATACTTAGCCGCCTCCAAGGCTAAACCTTGGTTTTTTTTTAGGTCGACCGGCGCTTCCAGCGCATCATGAATGACCTCGTCTAACCTCGAGGTAATCTCCTCTTTTCCCATCAACACCTGTCTTGAAACAATGACCTCCGGCACGTAACCGCCCTCAACACCGTACAGCTTCTCGAGTCTTGTCATCTGTTCATAATTCTGGGGTTTTCCGATATCATAGTTCTCTATAACAATAGAATCGCCATATTTCTCTTCCATTTCGGGCAATAAGTCTCTTTCTATTTCCATACAGGCCTTACAGCCTGATGTATAAAAAACAAGCACCCTTAACGGCCTGTCAAGAGCTATATCTTCTACTGTCACGAGGCCGGTCGTCTTTTGTATTTTTAATTCCGGCATCCCTGCGGTAATAAGATCCACGATTTTTTCACCGTCAAACCCCTCATCAAGCGGCGTGGATTCCCATTTATAAGAATATATATTTCCTCCGTACACGTCGAGATCCAATCTCCCTATCTTTCTGGAATGGTAAGTCGTCGACATAATAAGCGTTCCGCCTACTTTTATAGGCTCCTGGGTATCAACATCCCAATGTCCGCTGAGTATAAGGTCAATACCTTCTATATTTTCTGCCAATTTTATAGAATACGGCAGGCCTAAATGCCCCAGGACGATGACAATATCTGATTTTGATTTTAATTCAGCTAAGTACATCGCGACCGCTTGTTTGTTCGGCTCGATCTCCAGCCTATCTGAATTTAATATATATCGCTCGTTGGAGACCCCCAGTATGCCGACCCTTAAACCGTTTTCCATTGTCTTGACAATGTACGGTTTGAAATATAGCTCCTGCGTATATTTATCTACTATGTTTGCTGATATAAAAGGGAATGGGATTTCTTCTGCGCGGCCGCTTAAAAAGTCCTCACCTAAAATAATGTCGGTCTCTCCTACATTCATGACATCGTATCCCATGAGTTCCATTGCCTTAAATGAGATAGCTCCGCTGCGTGCGATCTCGTCTTCGGTGAGATCAGCCGTGGCCAGAGAAAGCACGTCACCGACATCGATCAATAGAATCTCGCCCGCTTCCTCTCTTACCCCGGAAATATACTTGTATCTTCTGTCAAGGCCGCCGAAATCATCCTTTGGGCAGTGGCAGTTTTTTAACTCGCCGCGCATATCCCCTGTAAACACGATAGTAAGCTCCTTTGACTGCGCAAGACAAGGCTGCGCAACAAAGGCTAGCATGCCCAAAAGCAACAAAATTAAAATTATTCTATACCAATTTGCCATAGTCTTAAAGCTTACAGCTTAAAGCTGATATATTATATCATAAAAAAAGGCCCCGGCAAAACTCTAAAGTTTTATACGGGGCCTCTCTCCCAAATCCTAACTCTAGGACAATAAACTTACATTACCTCTATAATCGGCACTGGCTGCGCGTTTACCGTAGCTACAAGTCCATCTGTCGCGGTATTGCATTCCGTGCCTGAATCATCCTTGACTGACAGGGTCACCTTGTAAACACCTATATCCCTGTAAGCATGTCTTACCTTTGGTCCCTGCGCTGTAGTGCCGTCGCCAAAATCCCAGGTAAAGGTAAGGCTGTCATCATCCGGATCATACGACTTTGAGGCGTCAAACTCTACCTCGTCAGTAACGCAGATCAAAAGGTCTGGTCCTGCCTCAGCTACAGGAGGCGTATTGACATTTACATAGTGGGTCTTGGTCGATCCTGAACACTCTGAACCCTTGCCATCATCAACAAACAATGTGGCTTTGTAAAGTCCGCCCTCTTCATATTTATGTTTTGCGGCGGCCCCGCTTCCAGTAATGCCGTCGCCAAAATCCCAGGTATAACCCAGCTTGTCACCGTCCGGGTCACTTGAAGAGGCACCGTCAAATTTCACGTTCTCGCCCACGCACGCGATCTCGTCAGCGTTTATATCAGCCTTTGGCGTAGAGTTTACATCCACGAGGATCGTATCAATAGAATTCGAACATTCTGTTTCACTGCTGTCATCTACCTTTAAAGTGACCTTGTAAAGCCCGCCTTTTGTATATTTATGGGAGATCTTGTTGCCCTTGCCGGTCTTTCCATCTCCAAAATCCCATGAATACGTAAGGGTATCGCCGTCATTGTCAAAAGACTTGGACGCGTCAAAGTCTACCTTTTCTGTAATACATATCTTCATGTCGTCCCCTGCTTCTGCAAGAGGCGCCCTGTTCAGACTTACAAGCTTTGTCGCAGTGGACTTATTGCAATCCGTGTTCGTATTATCAGTGACCAAAAGCTTGGTCACGTATTCCCCGCCTTTTTCATATCTATGAGTTACTACCTTGCCTTCCTGAGTCTTACCATCGCCAAAATCCCATATATAAGTGAGGTCGTCTGCATCCGCGTCCTTTGATTTCGATGCGTCAAATGTGACCTCTAAAGGATCGCCGGCGTTCTTTTTGCACATTATAATATCCTTGCCGGCATCAGCTATTGGCGCGGTATTTACCGCTACTGTCAGCCTGTCAACGCCTGTATCGCACATGGTCTCGGAATCATCGATTACAGTAAGCGTGACCTGATAATCCCCGCCTTTAGCGTACTTATGCGACACACGCAGACCATCCGCTGTCTCGCCATCGCCAAAGTTCCACCTGTATATAAGCTTGTCGTCAGGACTGTCTGTTGACTGACTCCCGTCGAAGATTATCTCGTCATTGACACAGGTTATACCTGGTCCATCCGCGATCGCGCATGGCGGCTGGTTGACCTTTACCACCTGCTGCGTTGTCGCGGTATTACAGTCCACGTCAGAATTGTCAGTGACTGTCAATTTGACAAGGTACTGACCCGCGTCTTTATAGGTATGCATTGATTTTAACTGGCTGCTGGTCGTGCCATCACCAAAATCCCAGAAATAAGTCATTGCCTGGTTGTCAGGATCGTACGATTTGGAACCGTCAAACGTAAATGTGTTGCACGAAAGCTTTGAACCCATCCATGGCTCTTCTTTTACAGTGGCGGGCGCCGTAACGAATACCCTTTTCGGTCCGCCTTCACCTGGCGTGAAAAATACCGGGACAGCCCTGCCGTCACCGGTCGTTAAATACATCACCATGTTTGCGTTAGGCTGTCTGTCCTTTGTTATTTCATAGACCCACCTCTTACCTGCGTCAGACGAGGAAACATCGATCTCGGTATTCGCCCACACGCCTGTGCCGGAACCTTTTATCTTATAAGACTTGGACGCGCTTACCATTTCTATCTCGCCCCCTGTTGCGTCCAGGTCATAGTTATACTCAATTATCTTTGCCGCATCTTTGGGGATATCAGGATAAAGCGCCATTTTTGTGCCGCGCTTTTCAGATAACCTCAGCGACAATGAATAGCTAAAGGACTCTATTGTATCAGGCGATACTTCCAGCGCAAACACGTTATTGTCATCCCCTGATACACCTTCAGCGACTATCTTGAAATACCTGAGGTCGCCTATTTTTTCTCCCTTATTTGCCTCTATAGGGGAAAAATGATAAAACTTTTTGTCGTAGGATTTATCTTCACTAAAGGTCTTTTCAGCTATGAGATCACCTTCCCAGAAACTCTCTATATTAGGCTCTGTCTTTCCTGCCATTGACGAATACGCTTTCTTTCCGCCAAAAATAGAAAAGCGGGTCTCAGTGTTCCAATTCCCGCTCTTTTCATCTACGTACCCGCCGATATCAGGATCGTATATGGATATCTCTATGTTTCCGGTGTAACCTGCGGGAACCTGTAAAAAAACCACCTGCGGTTCCTTTTTCGCGCCATAACTTTTCTTACCATCCTCGCCAAAGACGTATAAGTATTTGAGATTGCTCTCTTCCGGCGGGATCCTGTAGCAAAATGCCTGTTTCACCATTACCAGGCTGAGGAAAAACACTGTTGCCAGAAAAATAGATAGTACTTTTGTGCGCATTAGGCACCTCCTGTTATTTTTTAACACACTACTAACTTAACCTATTTAATAAGTATTATAAATTAACTAATCAAACTTGTCAACAACTATTTTCCCTTGTTTTTTGAGGCCCATATGGCATACTTTAATTAGAGACAACTGAATATGTAGGGCGATAAAGGCAAACCGCTTGAAAGAGTGGGACGCAAAGTCAACAGGCCTAAACCCAGCACCTTTTTTGAATGCTAAAAAGGGTCTGGCTAAGGCGGCTGGATTACCGAATCCTGTTAAAACCTATTCTTTTAAGCGCGGAATAGGTTTTTTATTTGGAGGTCTCATGAAAAAAATAGCGCTTATCCTGGTAATTTCACTCTCAATACCGCTTATCCCAGCCCAGGATGTGGCCTCAAGCGCTATTATATATAAAGGTATAGCCTCATGGTACTCTGAGAACGACCCTGGTATACTGGAGACCACTGCCAACATGGAGGTATTCAACGACTCTTCCCTTACCTGCGCCATATGGGAGGTGCCCTTCAATACCAGCCTTAAGGTCACGAACCTGGAAAACGGGAAATCCATACTGGTTCGAGTAAATGACCGGGGTCCAGCCAAAAGATTAGTCCAAAAAGGCCGAATCATAGACCTGACCCAGCACGCCTTCTCCCGAATCGCAGATCTGAACCAAGGCCTTATTAAGGTAAAAGTCGAGATAATGTAATACATCTGATTTGCTCTTGGGGGGGGGGCAGGGCTGGGGTCATTCGGCACTGAAACAATTCGCCG
>CAZBAQ010000062.1:0-5667 GCA_964489855.1 uncultured Planctomycetia bacterium
TCTGACCGGAGAGGCGCTGCGCCAGCTGTACAGCCATGCCGGACTATTTGTGCTGCCGTCATATTATGAAGGGCTCCCTATAGTCCTGCTTGAGGCTATGAGTTACGGTTTATCCTGTATAGTAAGCGATATAGCCGGCAATAAAGATGTTGGGCTGAGCGACGACAGATTTTTTAAGGCCGGTGATGCGCGGGCATTGGGTGCAAAGATAAAGGAATTCATCAAAAGGCCAGTTGAGCAGGAAGAAAAGATAGCGCAGATGAACATAGTCACGGACAGTCATAATTGGTATCAGATAGCAGACATGACATTTGATGTATATCAGAAAGTCATAAAGGTTTAGTCTGATTTGATCCTTTCTTTTGAATTACTCATGTAATACTTTCAATGCCGCTGGGCTGAGCGGTGCAAAATAGCTGAAACTGTAACGTGACTATTCAGATAGTACACTTTTTGAATCATTGATTTCTTGAACTGCGTTCCCTCGTGTGATACAATCTTTTCATGCGTATATCCAGAAAGATAGGCATTAGTTTCTTTATCACCTTTCTCCTTGTCATAGTCCTTGGCGCGCTTTCCATTTATAGTTTAAGGCATATATATAGAGGGTTGGGTCAGGTCTTTTCAAAGGATTTGCCTGCCTCGCGCTCGACCTACCAGATCGCCATTTCAATGGAGAGGGTCCTTTCCGAATTAAACAATTTCCTTATAACAGGCAATGAGAACTTCAGGATAAGCTATGAGGATTCATATAAGGCCATGCAGGAAGATGTGGCAGGTCTTGAGAGGCTTGTATCCGGAGAAGAGGAGAGGGGTTTATTTGAGAAAACAAAGGATCTTATCGAAGATATTAATGGGATCGCCGCAGGTATATTTGAAAAGAAAAAGGATATCAATCGCCTGTTTAAAGATATAGGTGTTAGAGAGGCCAAATATATAGAGAGATTGGACGGACTTTTTGAGTTTGAAGAAAATAAGATGAAGGCCGAGAAGGATTTTCTTTTAATACAGGCTCAATATATACCTGCCTCGCAGCTGATAATGGAGGCCAGGTCAGGGTTTTCAGATCTTCTGGATGAGGTCGCAAGATACATCTCATGGGGCGGTGCAGAAGCGCCCGACTTTATCACGAATAATCTTTTAGCAGTAGAGAAATCCATCCGGGATTATAAAAATTATTACGGGTATTCTCTTTCTGATAAAGAGCGGGCCCTGGCCACTGAACTTTTGGATTTATCCGGTGAGATCAAATCACTGGTTGACTCCATAATCGAGCAAAAGGAAGGCCTGACCAGGGATATGGGATCGCTTTTGGCCAAAGAAAAGAATTTTATGGAACACATGGATAATATGATCTCTATCGGGAAGAGCGGGATTTCCTCCAAGCTGGGCGTGGGCGCAGCGCTTACAGAAGATATACCGGCAATACACAATATTTTCAAGCTCGAAAAGGATATTGCGTATTCATGGAGGCTGAGCGGCAAATATATATTGACGAATGACGAGGCCTGTAAGGATTTTTATTTCCAGATCAGGCAGAACATTGATAAAGGACTTAAGGATTATGGGCGTCACGCGCAGCTCAGAGGTACAGAGGAGTTTTTGAATGATATAGTGGAATCAGATAATAGTATTTTAAAAGCTGTAGATTCCAGCATGGAAGTATTTGAGAAAAAACAGGTCGGGCTTTCAGAACTTTCTTCGATCAAGTCAGGGATTGATAAAAAGATAGATAGTTTATTGGAGCAAAAGAATTCCCGTATAAAAGAGGCAAAGGACCGGCAGGAGGTCCTAGAAAAGCTAGTGCCTGCGAGATGGATATTGATACATCTTAAGGCTGAGCTTTCAGGAGCGTCTCGTCTTGTCGTTAATTATTTAGCCGAGCAGGAACCGAAATACAAGGACATGTATTCGGAATCGTATTTCAATATGAAAAAGTACCTCTCTAGGTACAGGAATCTTTCCAAGCAGGACGTGGATTCACGATTTATAAAAGAGGTAGAGCCGGAACTGGATCGATTTAATACTAATGTTTTAAATGTAATGGAGGATCACGATAAGATCATAAAAGAAAAGGGTTGGACGCTTGTAAAGCTGGAAGAGGATCTTGAGGGACGGCTTGATAAAGCCGTGGGGATTGAGATCTCGCAGATTGAAAAAAATAAAAAGGACCTGATGGGAAGGATCGCTGTAATAAATACCCTGATATTTCTCATAATGGGAGTGGTGGCTTTTATAGCCGTCTTTGTCATAATTTACACGACAAAATCCATAACCAGCCCTATCCAGAAACTTTACGATGGCGCGGCAGTGATCGGCCGCGGCAACCTGGATCACAGACTGGATATAAAGACAGGCGACGAAATACAGGACCTTGCCGAGGGATTTAATACAATGGCAGGAGAGCTCAAAGAGCTTTACACGAATCTTGAAAACAAGGTAAAGGAAAGGACAGCGCAGCTTGCTGAGGCGAATAAGACACTTAGCTTTAGGAAGGACGAACTGGAAAAGACCAACGAGCAGCTTAAAGACCTGGACAGGATGAAATCGGATTTCGTGTCCAATGTGGTGCATGAATTAAGGACACCTCTTACTATAATAAAAGGGAATATAGACACCATGGAGAAGGGTTATGCGGGAAAGGTCCAGCCAAAACAGAAAGAGGTACTGGGAGATGTCTTCAGGGTCACGAACAGGCTCGCTAGGCTGGTGAATGATCTTTTGGATCTTTCAAAGATCGAGTCAGGCAAGATGGAACTTAAAAAAGAAGACCTGGATATAGTGGAAATGGCCGCCGAGGTCGTGAGGGATTTTGAAAAAGTCGCCAGCCAGAGAAATATAGGGATAAAAGGAGACCTGCCAAAGACCAAAATTATTATAAATGGGGACATGGACAAGCTGACGCAGGTCTTTGTGAATCTGATAGGCAACGCGGTGAAATTTACAAACAAAGGCAATGTCGAGGTGAAGGTAGTCGAGCTTCAGGACGAAGTCCAGATCGAGATCAAAGATACAGGGCCTGGCATGACAAAGGAAGAATGCGAAAAGATCTTCGATAAATTCGTAAGGGTGGTGGCTGAAAAAAAGGAAGGCACAGGTCTTGGCCTTCCGATAGCAAAGGATATCATAACGCTGCACAAAGGCCGCATCCGCGTAGAAAGCGAGCCAGGCAAAGGCTCCACATTTATCTTCAACCTCCCCAAACTCTAATCTTTTAATTCTAACCTGAGTTGATTTTGCTTGTTTAATGTTCAGCGGAGTATTAGAATAACTCATAGTTATGATTAAACTATCGATGAGATCATTAGAAATAACCATTCTTTTATTGTCTTTATACCCTCCAGTTTTATTTAAATATAGGGTTATTTTTTGATATGCCGGGTCATGGGACAAAAACTGTTTTCGTCATAAGCCTTATAATTTTTCTTGCCTGGGTTTCTTTTTTTCCTGAAACAGTTCAGGCGCATTATGCTATTTATACAAAATTTTTCCTTGGAGGCCTATTTTTAATATTATCCCTGCAAAAAAAAGATATAAGATTTGTATTCAATCGCTATGATGCGCCTCTTTTGTTATTTTTAGTATGCATATTAAGCGGAGTTTTTCAGGCACAGGATAGGGAGGCAGCTCTAAAGACTTATTCTGATATTTTTTTAATCTTACTCCCTTTATATTACTTGGTGAAGTATATATTTTTGTCTAATAGGAATATATCAATAATAACCAGGACTATTTGTATATGCAGCGGCATCGTAGCTTTTTTTGGTTTTTTAGAATGGATATTTGCGAAGAACTTGATATACGAATATTTTATAGCCAACCCCTATTATAGAAGATTCGTTAATTGCTATGTACAGCGCCCTATGTCTACTCAATTTAATCCTGCGCCATTGGCGTCTTACCTTCTTATCTCTATCCCGTTTAACTTCCTTTTAATTAGAGACAGGATCTCTTTTTTTAGGATATTTGGAGCCGTATCAGTGATGGTAAGTATATTTGTGCTGATCCTTACATTTTCCAGGGGTTCTTTTTTAGGCCTGGGCTGTTTAATAATATTTTATTTATGGCATAAAGGCAAGAGGTTATCGTCCGGCTTATTTTTGCTTGTTCTTATTTTGATAGTAGCGGTTTGCTCTTATTTCCCTGTCAAGAATAATTTTTCACGTTTTGGGACCAAGGGCATTATTTACGGCAGGGCATATACCAGTATTCTTTCTGAATACAGGATTATACGCTTAAAGACGGCCTTCCGCATGCTTAGAGACTATCCTTTTTTTGGTGTCGGCTTAAATAACTATAGGACCAGGTTTGATGAATATAGGTCTATGGACAAAAAGAGATTGCATAAAATAGAGATCCCTCACGAGATAAAGATAGCTGATAATATGTATTTGACGCTTCTGGCAGAAACAGGGCTTGTGGGTGTCAGTGGTTTTTTTATATTTGTTTTTCTTTTATTCAGAAAGGGATTGGCAGGTTTATATTTATTACAGGATAAAATAAAGAAAGAGTCATTATTGATTGCCCTGTCCGCACTGTTCGGGCTTTTGATTAATATGGGCGGCTATGAGCTATTTTACTGGCATAGCCCATTTGCTCTTTTTTGCATCCTGTGCGGGATAATCATTTCAGAATCGCGTTGGGTGAAAAATGAAAATTGAATTTAGGCCTGAAATGAAACTAATCCAATGGTTGCTGGCTAAAGAACTTAAGGCCGTAGAATCCCTTATCCGGGATAAAAATATAGATTGGGCAACATTTGAAAGGATGCTTCGATACCATGAATTGGCGCCTCATTTATATCTTAGCCTGAGACATCACAGCGGCATTATGCCCCAAAGGGTCAATAATTTTTTATCCAATAGTTATTTGCATGCCGTCAGTGATAATTTTTTAAAGATCAGAGAATATAAGACTATTTATAATACCTTTCAGAACAAGGGAATAAAGATATTGCCTATCAAAGGCCTTGCCTTATTAAATGATATTTATACTGATTGTCATATGAGGCCGATGGTAGATATGGATGTCTTAATTCGAGAAAAAGACTACAAACAATCAGAGGGAATTTTAATAAGCTTGGGTTATGAGAAAAAATTAAAGGGGCTCGATGAAGCATATTGGCGCAATAAGCAGTCTCATATAATATTTTTCCGTCCACAAAAAAGAGGACATTTTACAGTGGAGCTTCACTGGGGCCTTGATTTTAAGAGACGCGGCAGGATTCTTCTGCCGCATATCTGGGATAGGCTCAGGAAAATCAATCTGGATAAAAGAGAAGAGATTGAATTATTATCACCCGAGGATAACTTATTTAGTTTAGCGCTGCATCAAAGAAGATTAGGTAAAATGCTCTGCTTGAAATACGTAGTCGATGTAGATTGTATCTTGCGAAAGTATAGAGATACGTTTGACTGGGGCTATATAATAGATACGTGTAAACAGGAAGGTCTGTCCAGCTGTCTTTATTTTCTTTTACTGCAGGCTAAAATATTTTTTGACTCAGATATATTTGACACAGCCATGACTAAGCTCTGCATTCCCAAAGTAAAGAACGGATTGATGAAAAAATTTATCACGGCTCATATTGATTCAGATGTCTTAATGGCTGATTACAAAGATATTTATTTAAAGACCCATTTTTTGCTTTATGATACTTATATAGAG
>CAZBAQ010000063.1:0-5614 GCA_964489855.1 uncultured Planctomycetia bacterium
CTAATATTTAGTTAGGCAAACTAATTAAATGCCTAAGGGGGTTTTTATGGCTGTGATAAACCAAATAACCCAGGAAATCTCTGTAATACTTCCCAAACTCATGAGATACGCCAGCACCAACCAGTTCTCAAAGGTCAATGTCACGCCGGCCCAGATAATCATGCTCGCTTCTATCCACGATCACGGCAGATGTAAGATCAAGACACTGGCCAAAGAACGCCGCATCTCCCCTCCTACCGCCACTGGTCTCATAGACCGGCTGGTGAAAGGAAAATACGTAAAAAGAGACTCTGACCCTGAAGACAGGCGTGTGGTCATGGTGTCCCTTACGGAAAAAGGCGAAAATACTGTGCGCAATTATCTAAAGGCCATTAAGAACGTATGGAAGAATATCTTGACCTGCCTCACAGTTGAGGAACAGCGTCAATACCTTAATATCCTTAAAAAAATAGTAGGAACGCTCTCTGAAGCAAAAGGCTGATTAAAATGAGGATTAGTGTCGTCATAATTACAACTTTAGCCTTCATGTCAATGGATATGACTCAGGTCTATCCCCAGGAATCCAAGAATATTCCTATATCTATCGAAGAAACACGCCTCATTGCCGTAAACAACAACCTCGAGATCAAACTCGCGCGGTTAGACTCAAAAATAAAAGGCACTGAGTTGAGTTATAAAGAAGCAGTATTTGACACTATCCTGAACGGAGAAGTTGGTTATACCGACAACCAGCTCAAACGAGCCTCCACGCTCTCTGGTACAAAGTCGCGTACAAACGAGTATAATATAGGAATTGATAAAAAACTCGCATCAGGCACTGATGTAGAAATAGATTTTACCAACAGCAGGGAATGGTCAAACTCCTCCTATGTGAGCACAAACCCGTACCACGAATCCAAGATAGAGATAGGCCTGACCCAGCCCATTGCCAAAAATTTCTTTGGCCTGATAGACCGCGGAAATATAGAGATAATCAAATGGGAGATAAAAAACGCTGAGCTGGATTCATATATAAAGATAGAGGACGCTATTATCTCGGTTGAAAAGGCCTACTGGGAACTCGTGCTCACAGAAGAGGTCTTTAATATAAAAAAAGAGATGCTGAAAAAGGCGATACTTCTTTTTAACCAATATCGCAGAAAACTAAAGATAGGACTTGTTGAGACAGGAGACGTATTGGCAAGCGAGGCAAATATGCATATAAGAAAAAGTGAACTTTTGATCGCCTCGAACGACCTAAAAACAACCGAGGAACTTTTAAGGGTCAGGCTGAATCTGAATAAAGAGGTCGGACTCTCCCCCACCGGAAGCCTGGCAGGCGCAGATCTTGACACCAATCTCATTGAAAGCATGCGAACCGCTTTTGAGAACAGGCGCGATTACCTGTCCAAAAAAAATGATATAGAAAACAAAAGGGTAAAACTAAAGATGAAATCGAGCTCGCGCTGGCCTGAGATAGATCTGAAGGCCACGTTTGCGGCAAACGGCATTGACAGTAAATACACCCAGGCAACCCAGGATGTATACGAGGACTCTAACCCCGA
Source organism: uncultured Planctomycetia bacterium (assembly GCA_964489855.1). Classification (GTDB taxonomy): domain Bacteria; phylum Omnitrophota; class Gorgyraeia; order Gorgyraeales; family Gorgyraeaceae; genus JAHIPS01. The sequence goes on from CAZBAQ010000063.1 coordinate 1,545, forward strand.
ATATTACGTGGGAATAGCATTTAAATATCCTCTTGAGAATAATGGGGCAGAGAGCGAGTATGAAAAAGCGATGCTTGAAAAGACAAGGGCGATCGTGAACCTGCAAAAGACAGAACGTCAGATCATCTCTGATATAGACGAGGGCTTTAGAAAATTATCCGTGAATAAGGTCAATATATCAAAGATGCAGCGCGTTGAAAACCTGCAAAAAGGAAAGCTCTTCCATGAGGAAAAAAGGTTCAAATACGGCAGGTCAAATTCCGATACCCTCATACGTTATCAGGAAGATCTCCTGAAAGCACAGCTTGCAACACAGGAGACCTATTTTAACTATAGAATATCTATACTTGATCTGATGGGTGCGGAAGACAGTTTCCTCAAAAATACGGGATTGGAGCAATTATGAGTTTGCCGCGTTTTAGCGTAAATCAGTCGCTTTTCGTCAACCTGGTATCGGCGCTTATTATTATTGCCGGACTCATAGTGGTATTCGGCATGAACAGGGAAATATTTCCCAATGTCGACTTTGAGACAGTAAGTGTCACCACCGCATATCCAGGCGCAACCCCGCTTGACATCGAAAAACTTATCACCACACCCATTGAAAAAGAATTAAAAGAAGTGGATGACATAAAAGAAATAAAGTCTTCCTCTACTTCGGGCGTCTCCTTTATTGTTGTCAAACTCGATCCTGACGCGCGCGACAAGAAGAAGGTTGTAAATGATATCCAGACCGCTGTGGACCGGACCAAAGACCTGCCAAAGGATATATATGAAGACCCTGTTGTCACTGAGATCTCGACCAAGCAGTACCCGATAATCGAGGTCTCCCTATCGGGAAATATGAGCGAGAAGAAATTGCAGCACTATGTTGACGGCCTCGAGGACCTGCTGGAGGACATAAAAGGCGTTGCCAAGATAAAAAAATCAGGCTACAGGGACAGGGAAATACAGGTGCACGTGGACCCCTCGAAGATGCAGGAGCAATATGTGTCTTTCGACGAAATAGAACAGGCGCTCGCAGCCCGTAATATCAGCGTGCCTGCAGGCGAGATAAACACCCTAACCACAGAATACAGCATCAGGACCACTGGCGAATTCTCAACAGCCGAGGAAGTGAAAGACATCATTGTCAGGGCAAACGACTCCGGAAACTGGCTAAGAGTAAAAAACGTCGCAGAAGTGGCAGATTCCTTTAAAGAAGAAGACACTATAAATAAGACACTTGGCACACGCTCCATAAACCTTATAGTAATGAAAAAAGAATCCGGGGACGCCATAACCATTGTCAAAGAGATAAAAAAATTCTCCAGCCGTTTTCTGAAAAACTGCCCTGACCAGCTTAAGATCTCATACGTGAATGACTACTCTTTCTTTGCGAGGCGCAGGCTCAACGTATTGAAAAATAACGGCTGGGCAAGTTTCATACTTGTCGTTCTCTCGTTGCTGCTTTTCCTGCAGAGGCGGGTCGCACTCATGACAATGCTCGGTATACCAATAGCGTTCCTGACCACATTTATGGTAATGGGCGCCATGGGCATCACCATAAACCTCATCAGTATGTTCGGACTTATAATAGTCCTGGGGATGCTGGTGGATGACGGTATTATTGTAGCGGAAAACGTGTATCGATATATGGAAGAAGGCGTAAAGCCCAGGGAGGCGGCGGTCAAGGGCTCTGAGGAAGTCATGGGCGCGGTCACAACAGCTGTCCTCACTACAATTGCGGCGTTCTGCCCCCTTCTTTTCATGACAGGCATCATAGGAAAATTCATAAGAAATATCCCGACGGTACTGATCGTAGCGCTTCTCGCCTCTCTAGGGGAAGCCCTTATAATACTGCCAAGCCACCTTGCTGATTTCGTAAAAATAAAATATGACGCCATGGGCAAGCCTGTCAATATGTCAAAAGATATGATCTGGTTTAAAAAACTCGTCAGGTTTTATACAAAGGTCGTAACATCAGCCATAAAGAGAAAATACAAAGTCCTGGCAGGTTTTACAATAGTCCTTGTAGCATGCGCCTTTCTTGCGTTTGGGGCAATAAAATTTATACTGTTCCCGTCAGCTGGCATAAATTATTTCTTTATAAGGGGCGAGGCGCCTATAGGCACGCCATTGGAAAAGACAAACGAACTGATGCTGCCTGTTGAAGAGATAGTGTCGCAGCTGCCGTCTGAAGAACTGGACACATTTGTGACCTCTGTCGGAAGCATACAGGAAGACCGCCATGATCCATTCGCGGGACAGGCAAGCCATCTTGCGCAGGTATCTGTATATCTTACGCCTGAACAAGACAGAAAAAGAAACGTGGATGAAATAATAGAAGCCCTCAGGCAAAAAACAAAAGACATAACAGGTTTTACAGAACTAAGGTTCGACAAGCCTCAGTCAGGTCCCCCTGTAGGAAAGGCGGTGGAGGCTAGGATAAGAGGAGAGCATTTCGAGACGCTTGATAAAATAGCCTTTGAATACATGGACTATCTCAAGACTGTAGGCGGGACCATGGACGTTACCTGGGACCACAAGCCTGGCAAGGAAGAGATACGCATAAAAGTAGACAATGACAAGACCACGCTGGCAGGCCTCACAGTAGCTCAGATCGCCAAGACCGTAAGGGCAGTATTCGAGGGCAGCATTGCCACCAAGATAAAACCTGTCAAGGCAGAGGAAGAAACAGATGTGACTGTTATGTTCCCCCGGGAATTTTCCAAGGACGAGGGAGTCTTTGACAGTATACTTGTCCGCAATAAATACGGGAACCTCATACCTCTTAAGAATGTCGCAAGGGTAGAAAAGGTGCCGGGCACCACGACCATACACCATCTCGACGGAAAAAGAGTGGTTACTGCATCAGCTAATGTAGATACAGACAAAATAACGTCACTCAAGGCAAACGCCATACTGGAAAAAAGATTCAAAGATATTCCAGACCGCTACATAGGTTATTCTGTAAAATACGGCGGCGAGCAGGAAGAGACACTGGATTCGCTGAAGGGCCTTTTAAAGGCCTTTTTCTACGCATTTCTCATTATATATCTAATCCTTGCCTCGTCTTTTAAATCCATTGTCCAGCCGTTTATCATAATGCTCGCCATACCTTTCGGACTGATAGGAGTCATAATCGCGTTTTTCGTGCACGGCATACCATTATCGTTCATGGCTATCCTGGGAATAGTCGGGTTGAACGGAATTGTCGTAAACGATTCTATCGTGCTTGTGGATTTTATCAATAAGCTGCGTCGGGAAGGCATGAACAGGCGCGAGTCAATAATCAAGGCCGGGCAGATGAGGTTGCGGCCGGTTCTCCTTACCACTATCACTACAGTAGGCGGGCTCTCTACTGTTGCATACGGCATAGGCGGCAAAGACCCGTTTCTCGTTCCAATGGCCCTCTCGATATGCTGGGGCATCGCGTTCGCGACTGCTCTCACGCTCATCGTGATCCCGTGCATCTATTCTATTGTGGATGATTTGTCGCTCAGGGTGGCGAAACACTCGAGCATGATCCGCATCGCAAAGGTAGGCAACAACTCCTTAACTTAAGTTCTATTCCAGATTATTGGAAATTTTGTTCAGAAGTTCTTCTTCGACAAAGATAGGTGCCTTTGTGCGAATAGCAAGAGCAATGCTGTCGCTCGGCCTTGCATCTACCTCTGCCAGTTTACTATCTATCTGCACTATTAATTTCGCGAAAAATGTATTTTGTTCCAGTTTCGTGATGATTATCCTGTCGATCCTGGCGCCGAGCTGGTTTATGGTATTGCAAAACAGGTCATGCGTCATTGGGCGAGGAGGTGTCAGACCGCTTATCCTCATCTTGATAGCAGTGACTTCCATTATGCCTATGACAATCGGCATAACGCGGTTCCCATCCTTTTCCTTTAGAACAATAACCTGCTCTCCTCTGTTCTCATCTATCCTAATTTTATTCAATTCCATCTCTATCATCGCCATTATAGCCCCAGAATATAATAACTCCCCACCTTTGTCAACAAAATAACAGAGACGGTTTCCAACTCAATCGGGAACCTGCCCTTTTTACAATAAGGAACCTGCCTCCGGGGACA
>CAZBAQ010000064.1:0-5498 GCA_964489855.1 uncultured Planctomycetia bacterium
GCGTGCACCACGCGTATCTATTTACAGGGCCGCGCGGCATAGGAAAGACCTCGACCGCCAGAATATTTTCAAAAGCCTTGAACTGCGAGAAAGGCCCTACGCCAAAGCCGTGCAATCAATGTGTGTCATGTCAGGAAGTAACCTCAGGCTCCAGTCTTGATATCATAGAGATAGACGGCGCGTCAAATAATGGCGTGGACGAGATACGTAACCTTCGCGAAACAGTAAAATTTTCACCTTCGAAAGGCAGATATAAGATCTATATAATAGATGAAGTACATATGCTTACAGTGCCAGCGTTCAACGCGCTTCTAAAGACCCTGGAAGAGCCGCCCCAACATGTAAAATTTATATTCGCTACCACGGAACCGCACAAGCTTCCAGCTACAATACTTTCGCGATGCCAGAGATTTGATTTCAGGCGTATATCCATTAAAGAGATCATGGAAAAATTAAAAGAGGTCGCCAAAAAAGAGAAACTGGATATCGAGGATAGCGTATTTTTATATATTGCAAAGGCAGCTGACGGAAGCATGCGTGATGCGGAAAGCGTCCTGGACCAGGTGGCGTCTTTTTCAAAAGGCAAGGTAAAACTGAAGGATGTGGTGGAGTCGCTCGGAATGATAGAGGATGAGGTGCTTTTTAGATGCGCAGATATAGTCATAAATAAGGATACAAAAGACGCCATACATATAGTGGGCGAGATATTAAATTCGGGTAAGGACGCGAAACAATTTCTTTCTGGGATGCTGGAGCATTTCAGAAATATAATGATCGCAAAATGCGGGGTCTCTTCAGAGGAACTTATAGACCTTTCAAAAGAGGCAATAGAACGCGTGAAAAAACAGGCGCAGTCGCTTTCCCAGGGAGACATATTTTACATCATAAATGTGATCTCAAACAGCCTTCGCATGATAAAACAGCTTTTGCCTGAGAGGATAGTGCTCGAGCTTTGCATGATAAAGCTTACCTCAAGGGATTCGATCGTTTCAATAGAGGAGATGATCTCTAAATTACCACAGGCGGGCGAGACTGTAAGGCCGCCCGCAGCGGCTGGCGCACCCATTGTTTCAAATCCGGTTTCTAATCCCACGCGCGCACACGACGAGCAGCAGAGTTTTGTAAAAAAGATCCAGCAAAGCGTAAAACAGGTTGTAAAACCTTTGATCCAGGAAAAGGCATCCGTAGAAATGACCAGGGTAAAAGACGCGTGGCCGATCCTTGTAAAGGCAATGGCTGTTAAGAGGATGTCGTTATCATCTTATTTGGGAGAGGGTCAACCGGAGAATATGAAGGGTGATACGATTTTTGTCGGGTTTCCAAAGGAACTGAATTTTCATAAAGAGGTGCTTGAGGAAAAACAGAATAAAGACTTTATAGAAGCAGCGCTTTCGCAGATATTGGATACGCCTATAAAGATTCAATTTATATTAACAGATAGAAAGGCAGGGGCTGCGGGAGATGCCGAAGGATCAGCGCCTGTTTTGACAAAAGATGAATTAAAGAAAAAAGAACCTGTCATAAATTCTGCCCTCAATATATTTGGCGGGAAGATACTGAGAGCGAGGAATACATAGTGGCTGCCTACACCAAATCAATGCAGGAGCTCATAGAGCATTTTAAGAAAATGCCGGGTATAGGGCCGAAGAGCGCGGAGAGGATGGCGTTTTACGTATTAAAGGCGCCCAAGGACGCGATGGAGAGATTTTCTTCTGTTATAAAGAGGGTAAAGGATACGATAGGTTTTTGCAAAAAATGCGGGAACCTGAGCGAGGCAGAGCTTTGTACGATTTGTAGTGACACGCGAAGGGATAAGACCCTGGTGTGTGTTGTGCAGGAGCCAAAGGATTTGATCGTGATAGAAAAATCAGGCCAGTATAAGGGCACCTATCACGTGCTTTTAGGCGTGATTTCGCCTCTGGACGGAATAGGTCCGGAAGATCTAAGGATAAAGGAGCTTTTGGGAAGGGTCAAAGAAGATAAGGTAAAAGAGATCATACTCGCGACTGATTCTGACGCTGAAGGCGAGACAACAGCACTCTATCTTTCAAAAGAGCTCAAGCCGTTTAAGATAAAGATGTCGAGGATAGCGTATGGCATTCCTGTCGGCGGTAATCTTGACTACATAGACCAGGCGACCTTAATAAAGGCGTTCGAAGGCCGCCGATCCTTCTAGGGGCTTGACAAAGCAGACGCTAGATTATACAATAACGGGACTATGGCGATGATAGAAATAAGATGGCATGGCAGGGGCGGACAGGGCGCAAAAACAGCATCCCAGTTTTTAGGCGAGGCCGCGCTCGATACAGGTAAATATATACAGTCATTTCCTGAGTATGGACCTGAGCGGGCAGGCGCTCCCATGAAGGCCTTTAACCGCATAAGCAAACAGCCGATATATATACATTCTTCTGTTACTGATCCGGGTGTGGTAATCGTAATAGACCCTACACTCATAGGGACCATTGATGTAACAGAAGGTCTTAATGGTGACGGCGTGCTTTTGGTGAATACGGATAAATCCCCAGAGGATATAAGAAAATCAACCGGTTTTAAAAAGGGCAAGGTCGGCACAGTGGATGCTACAAAGATAGCGCTTGAAACATTAAAACTTCCGATGCCAAACATGCCCATGCTCGGTGCACTATTAAAAGTTGATTCCCTTGTCACCATAGATCAGCTTTCAGAGAGAGTGAGAGGCAAGTTTTTAAAAAAGATCGGCGAACAAAAAACCAATGCAAATCTTGAGGGCATAAAAAGAGCGTATAGCGAAGTAAAAATAGGATAATCATGGCAGAGCAGAAGAAAACTTGGAGAGAAATCCCGATAGGCGGAAAGATCACAGAAGCAGGCAATGCCGAGAAATACAATACCGGCAGCTGGCGTACGTTCAGGCCTGAAAAGAACGAGAAAAAATGTATAAACTGTCTTTTCTGCTGGATATATTGTCCTGATTCCTCGATAAAGGTAAAAGACTCAAAGATGGATGGTTTTGATTACGAGCACTGCAAGGGCTGCGGCATATGCGCGTCTGTGTGTCCTGTGAAGTGCATTGATATGAAGAAGGAAGTTAAATGAGCAGGAAGATTCCGTTAACAGGTGATCAGGCAGTTGCGTACGCTATGAAACAGATAGAGCCGGATGTTGTGGCAGCGTATCCCATTACGCCTCAGACCGAGATAGTGATGAATTTCTCAAACTATGTCGCGAATGGCCAAGTCTCAACAGAACTTATTCCTGTAGAGAGCGAGCACAGCGCTATGAGCGCGTGCGTGGGCGCGGCAGCAGCAGGGGCCCGTACCATGACAGCGACGTCAGCGAACGGCCTCGCACTTATGTGGGAGATAGTTTATATTGCTGCTTCGACCAGACTTCCTATAGTAATGCCTGTAGTAAACCGCGCGCTTTCAGGCCCGATAAATATCCACTGTGACCACTCTGATACAATGGGCGCCCGGGATTCAGGTTGGCTCCAGATCTACTGCGAGAATGCCCAGGAGGTTTACGAAAATACAATCCTTGCCGTGAGGATCGCAGAGCATAAAAAGATCCTTCTCCCGGTAATGGTATGTCAGGATGGTTTTATAACATCACATGCCGTCGAGGGAATACAGCTCCTTGACGATAGAAAAGTAAAAGATTTTATAGGGGAATACAATATAGAAAATCCGCTGTTGGATGTTGATAACCCTGTGACATACGGGCCGCTGGACCTGCAGGACTATTATTTCGAACACAAACGCCAGCAGTCAGAGGCGATGAAGAATGCATTGACCGCTATCCCGGGAGTTTTGAAAGAATTCGAAAAGACCTTCGGCACAAAATACGATTTTCTCGAAACATATAAATTAGATGACGCTGAGATAGCAATAATCGCCATGTCTTCGACAGCAGGCACAGTAAAGTTTGTCGTCGATGAATTACGCGCAAAAGGCATAAAGGCGGGGCTTTTAAGACCTCGCATCTTCAGGCCGTTTCCAAAAGAGAAAATAGTAAATGCCTTGAAAAGAGTAAAGGTAGTCGCAGTGTTAGATAGGAGCGAATCGTTCTCAGCAGAAGGGGGGCCATTATATACAGAGGTAAAGGCTGCCCTATATGATTCAGGCGTAGATCTTCTGATCTCAAATTACATCTACGGTCTTGGCGGAAGGGACGTGTTTCCGACAGATATAAACAAGGTCTACGCGGATTTACAGGATGTAGTTAAAGCAGGCAAGATAAAGACAGCGTTAAATTACTTAGGCTCGAGGGAATAATGGCTAATATAAAAGAACTCGCGAAACAACCGGAACGTTTATCAAGCGGCCATCGTCTTTGCGCGGGATGCGGCGCGTCCATAGTAGTGCGCCAGGTCCTTATGGGCACAAAGGATCCTATAGTAGTAGCTTCTGCTACAGGATGCCTTGAAGTCGCCACCACTATTTACCCATATACTGCGTGGAAAACACCTTTTATCCATAACGCTTTCGAAAATGTCGCCGCGACGATTAGCGGGGTTGAAACCGCATACCGCGCTTTGAAGAAAAAAGGCAAGATTAAAAAAGATATAAAATTCGTCGCGTTCGGCGGCGACGGAGGAACCTATGATATAGGGCTCCAGTCACTTTCAGGTGCATTGGAAAGAGGTCATAATTTTGTATATGTATGTTATACGAACGAAGCTTATATGAATACGGGAATTCAACGCTCAGGCGCAACACCAAAGGGAGCGTCCACGACAACAGCCCCTGCAGGAAAGGCCAGTTATGGAAAACCCCAGCTCAGAAAAGATCTTACTTCGATTGTAGCTGCGCACAGGATACCTTATGTAGCTCAGGCTTCAGCGTCACACTGGAATGATCTTGTGACAAAATCAGAAAAGGCCTTTAAAGTAGACGGCCCTGCATTTCTAAATGTAATTTCAATGTGTCATAGAGGCTGGCGTTTTCCTCAAGAGGACACCATTAAAATCAATAAACTCGCCGTAGAAACAGGATACTGGCCTTTAATAGAGGTCGAGAATGGAATCTGGAAATTTACCTATAAGCCTAAAGAAAGAAAACCGGTCGTAGAGTTTTTGAAGACCCAGGGCCGTTTCAAGCACCTCTTTAAAGAAGAAAACAAACCAATTCTAGCGGAAATTCAAAAAGACATAGACGGAAATTGGGCTCGCTTAGAGCGCATGTGCGAAGCGAGCTGCAAAGTAGCATAATAAATAAAAAATTGGCGTTCCCCTGTAGCTCAGTTGGTAGAGCGCGTGGCTGTTAACCACGTTGTCCGAGGTTCGAGTCCTCGCGGGGGAGCCAGTTATGTCGTAAGTTATTGAGATATAACGACTTACGAGAAAAAAGCCTGACCCAAAAAGTCAGGCTTTTTTATGTCCAAAGGGTGTAAAGACTTAGGGCATATTATAAAAGATCCTGATTTATTTAATGCCTCTCTCTTTTAAAAATATCGCAGATTTTTCATAATTGAGAGAATTTCTCCGAAAATAGCCTCTCTTTATCTCTAAATTCGCC
>CAZBAQ010000065.1:0-5472 GCA_964489855.1 uncultured Planctomycetia bacterium
TCAAGTTATCCGATACAATGATCACTTTCCCAACATATTCAGCTGCAAGTTCCTTGAATTTATCTATTTCCCATAACGCATCTCTATTACTGTCGTAGATTTTCTTATCCTCGATGCCCTGGATGCTAATCGGGTAATCGGAAGCAATATTAAGGTAATTCACGCCGCTAATTACACCGTCCTTTAAAAGCTCGTCAGCCTTTTCTATTCTTTCCTCAAGAGGCGCCCTTTCCCTTATGTAATTAAAATTAAAGTCGGAAACCTTACCTTCCAGAAGAATCAGATTAAGACCGTAGTCTTCTATAAGAGACTCCATAATATTGGCCGCGTTTTTCTGCCCCTCGTAATTACAATGGGCGTCCTGGATGTGGATAATGAGCTTGTCGTTGGTGCCGCGGTGGGTCTCGATTATCGTGCCGTATTGGTCTGGGATCACTATGTCTTCCGGGTCTAACGAGACGTCAAATGCTGGAGCTATTTCTTCTTCGTAGTCATAGGCAGGTTCTACTGTTTTGGCTTCCTGAGCCTCTTCCTTCATACCCTGCACTGCCTGCTTTCGTTTATCCCATATACTAGCCGCATATACAGGACTAGACATAACAATAACGTTTACAAATAAAACCAAAAATAAAAAAATCCTCATGTTTCCTCCTGGATTTTCATTACTGCCATAGTTATTTTAATCTTTTATAACTGTTTTAAGTATATCACTTCCAGTATACTTTGTCAAGCCTTAAATTGACAAACTCGACACGCACGATTTGCCTGCTCTGAGCTTGTCGAAGGGTCAACTTAACGGTCGATTATTATGTCGCATTTAGGGATGGAATTAAGGAACTGGCGGCCGTAGGATTTGTTTATGATACGGCTGTCCAGGACGGCTATTATTCCTGTATCCTTATTGCTTCTTATTAATCGGCCAAAACCCTGCTTGAACTTTAAAACAGCCTCAGGCAGGCTGTATTCTAAAAAAGCGTCACCCCCTCTTTTCTGTATGGCCTCTATCCTTGCTTCTGTCACTGGATGATCAGGGACCGCGAATGGCAGTTTGGTTATTATGACGTTTGATAGGGCCTTGCCCTGCACATCTATACCCTGCCAGAAACTATCCACGCCAAAAAGAACAGAACCGATCTCTTTTTTGAATCTGGAAAGCATTTTGCTTCTACCCATGCCATCCCCCTGCTTCAAGACATTAAAACCTTTCTCTTCCAAATACCCCTCGAGTTCTTCATGCACGATATTCATCATGGAATAACTCGTAAACAGGACAAACGCGCTGCCATTCGTAAGTCCTATGTATTTTTTTATCCTGTCAGCGACAGCTGAAGAATATTCGGTAAGCCTGTTCGGGAGCGGCATGCCCTTGGCTATATAGAGCCTGACCTGGTTTTTGTAGTCAAATGAGGAGCCGAGCTTAAGGTCTCTCGACTCCTTTATGCCTAACCTTTCCTTGATATAATCAAAAGAGCCGCTGTCTATAGATAGCGTCGCGCTGGTCAGGATAGTGGGCTTGCGGCCGTCAAACAAGGCATCCTTTAGGAGCCCCCCTATATTTATAGGGGCTGTATTAATAGAGACCTTGCCCGCCCTTTTGTTCCTCGAGCACCCTATCCAATACACATAATTTTCCATTGCCTGGGCTATGATGACCTCTATTGATTTATTGACGGCATGGATCTTTCTGATAAAAGACGATATCTCGAGCTCGTCTTCCTTGTTTCTGGCGTTTTTCTTGGCTTGTAGTAGCGATTCCACGAGCTTGAAAAGCGGCATTGAAAGTTCATTTTCTATAAAGTCTGGTTTTCGTACCCTTAATGAATCACCCTCGCCGTGCAATTTTCTGACCTCAAAATATTCTTTCACCTTTTTAAAGAACGCGTCAGAGCGTTTACGCACGATCTCGACCCATTCCATGCTGGACTGGTCGGAAACAGTGAACAAAAAACCTTTTTCTTTTTTTGGATTGAACAACAGGTCCATCAGATATTTTATCCCCGACGAGGTAACGCTCGCGCCTAAATGCTCGGTTGCCACGCCTTCTATATTGTGGGCCTCGTCAAAGATCAGGATATCATGCTCGGGCAGCACTGTCCTTTGCTCGTCGTCCAGGGCCATGTTTGAAAAAAATAAATGGTGGTTTACGATCAAGATGCGGGCGTCTTTTATCTTTTCCCGGGCCTTCTGAAAAAAACACTCCTTGAAACAGGGGCAGTGTTTATTGAGGCATGTCTCTGAATTGGCTGAGACCATATCCCATACCTTTGGGTCCGGCTCTCCATCCATATCATAAAGCGTGCCATCTGTTGTTTTATAAGACCATGCTACGATCTTGGCAAAATGCCGCATCTCGTACTCGTCAGAAAAAAGATCCTTTTGCTTGAAATTTGAGCGCCTGAGCCTTCTCAGGCACAGATAGTTACGCCGGCCTTTTACAAGCACTGCCTTGAAATCTTTGCCAAGGGCTTTTTCAAGGAAAGGAATGTCTTTGTGGATGATCTGTTCCTGTAGGCTGATGGTATTCGTAGAGACTATCGCAAGCGATTCGTTTTCCAGGACGTGCCGCGCTACTGGTATAAGATAAGAAAAGCTTTTTCCAACTCCAGTGCCTGCTTCAACCACCAGGGTTTCTGAGTTAAAGATAGCGCTATTCACGGCTTCTGCCATCTCCACCTGCTCCTGCCTCATTTCATAGTCTGGCATGGCATTGGCAATAGGTCCGGATGGATCGAATATACCTTTAATATAGTCACTCATAACATATATGCTTAAGTTGACCCCGAACTACTCACTTCGTTCGGGTACGGGGCCACGCAAAATGAACGTGTCAAGTCTGTCAACTTAGGGACGGCGACGAGTAAGTCTTATTCGTTTTTCTTCTCCGCTTTTGAGGCGCTGGATATTGGAGCGGTGCTTATAAACGATTGCCAGGCAAAGGAGGCTCATGAACACGATGATCTCGGTAGGCTCGCCAAAGATAAGCGTGAATACAGGAATTGAGACAGACGCGATTATGGATGCAAGAGAGACGAATCCTGTCAGCGCGAATACTATCAGCCACACTGAGAAACCGAACCAGAAGATCTTTGGGATAAGGCCGATAACAACGCCCGCGCTGGTGGCAACGCCCTTCCCGCCTTTAAACTTTAAGAACACTGTCCAGTTGTGGCCTGTTATAGTAGCCAAGCCAACTAGCACCTTATATAGTTCGGGTCGCGCTGCCGGAGATATATACAGGAAAAGATCAGCGATGTAGCTTACACAAATAAAGCCCTTTAATATGTCTATTGCTAGCACAACAAGTCCCGGGGCCTTACCCATGACCCTGAAGGTATTTGTCGCGCCTATATTACCGCTTCCAAATCGTCTTATATCAATGCCTTTTATCAGGCGACCAAGGATATATGCCGTCGGTATTGAGCCGATCAGATACGCACTAATCAGACCTGATAATAACACAAAATGCGCCATTATTGACTATGCCTTTTGGATTTCGTTTAATTCTTTTGAGCCGCGCCAGATGTAATCTATTCCAGAGACGATTGTAAACAATATCGCGGGATAGATCAGGAATTTGTTAAATTGAAATATTGCCAGAATAGCGAGTATCCCTGTCATTTGAAAAAATGTGGTAATCTTGCCCAGTCCGCTCGGCTTTATCGAGATGTTACCTTTTAGAAAAAATATCAGGATAGAACCGATGACAATAATGGCCTCCCGCGTCAAAACTATAAGCACTGCCCACGCGGGAATATGCAGGGCCTGTGGTATGCTTTTTACAATAGATAATGATATAAAGGCACTGGCTATCAGCAGTTTATCAGCTATCGGGTCAAGGATGACTCCCAGCTCCGTTATCTGGTTGCGACTTCTCGCAATGCCTCCGTCAATAGCGTCTGTAAAACATGCTAGCGCAAACACGGCCAAAGCCACAAATCTCAGGTTCGGCCTTGCCTCGCCGTAGTATAAAAGCGTGGCTATAAAAAACGGTATCAGAAGAATACGAAATATGGTGATCTTATTAGCGAGATTCATTTACCGCCAGACCTCTTTAAGGTATTTTGGTATGCCTGACGCCTCTTTGGGGCCCACAAGCACCTTCCACCCAGAGGCATCTTCAAGTTTTCCGCTGATAACTGACACGTATCCCGGAATAATGATTTTTTTATGCGAGACAGCTTTTTCTACGTCGAATTTTTCAATGGTCTCTGTTATTACCTCCGGTGTAAATTTCTCCGCCGCCCATGCGGTAAGAACACTCATGCCTTCCGAATCAGTAACCAATAGGTACGCCGCGTTCTTTGATGCCTCTATCTCCGGCGAGACAGTATAGAACGTCAGAGAGAAATTCGTTGTTACCATGAGAGGTGAATTTTCATCAACAGGGCCAAATGCGTAGAGTTTCGGTTCAACAGTAACTGGTTTTTGAGGGTCTGTATAAATATTCTGGCGCAGGGTAACGATTGGCAAAAGCACCTCTTTATCCAAAGAATCGACCACCATCAACCCTGTATATTTCGCAATATAGGTACATGCCTCCTGCACCATTTTATACTTGTCTTTTTCTGTTACAAACGCGATTATAGGATGACCGACTGCCCTGTAGTTCTTTTTCAGGCTCAGTCTTCTGAGGTGTGTAAAGTCGTTTAGCGCGTCGTTCAATGTGGCTGGCTCAGGATCTAATACTATGCTTTCTACGCCTAACCCTGCCGCTTCTTTTGCAAGCTTATCAAGTTCTTCCAGCCCTTTTGCCTTTAAAGCAAGCGCTGCTTTATAGGACTTCGCGACTTGAGCCATTTCTTTCAGGTTTCCGGTATTCGCAGCGTAAATCAGGGGTTTTTTGTCAGCGCATTTTTTCAATGCCTCTTCTATTGTCTTTGCGTTGTCGCTGGCCAGGAGCAGCGCTTTCTTTGAATTAGCGAGGATCTTATCAAGCGCGCTGATAAATTTTTCAGAAGAGCCGCTGTTATTGATAAGCGCTATCATATCGATGGTGATATGCTGGCCGACTCTTTCAAAAGATAACTCTTCTATCGCCTTGACCCGCTGCGTCAGATCCGCGTCAGAAAGCGTGTCATCCACGCTTATGGCGATCACGGTCTGGTGATAAAATGTCTTCTCGTGCCTGAAGAGCACTGTCTCTCCGCCTGTCTCTACTTTATTGTCCCCCTCGCCAAACGCTACTGTCGCAATGGGCGGCCGAGAGGCCTCTGAAAGCGCCTTCTTCGCATCCTCAGAGATGTCCGGACACTCCTCCAGCGACGCCTTTTTCATCGCCAGCTTCATTGCAAACGCAAGGCATGTCGGCGAACCGCACTTCTTGCAGTTTGTCTTAGGCAGCAGCTTATATATATCTAACCCCGATAATGCCATTTTCAAGGCTCCTTTCGAAAGTCCGAGGCGAAACCTCGACCATGCATGGTCGAGGTTTCGCCTCGGAGTCAGATTACATGACGGCTTCCATAGTAAGGA
>CAZBAQ010000066.1:0-5450 GCA_964489855.1 uncultured Planctomycetia bacterium
GGCGTCGAGTGGAAATTAAACAGCGATTGGGGCACCAAGCAGAATAATGAAAAACAGAACCTGCATGGTCTTGCCTCTAATAGCGGCGTGGATTTTGCAGATTTTTCCAACAGTGATTATGGTTTTAATCTGACATACCAGGGTATATTAAGCCATCCGCAGTTCCAGGCAATATTACACGCGTTCCAGCAAAAACAGAACGTAAAGACCTTATCCTCTCCCAGGATAACCACATTAAATAACCAGACAGCCACGATAGAGGTAATAGATGAGTTTATATACCCTACCAGGTACGAGGTGAGTCTGGTGCAGTATGACATAAATGGCGACGGTGATTTTGACGACGCTGGCGAGACAGAATGGGCAAATATACCGCAGGATTTCGTGACAAGGGATGTAGGAATACTTTTACATGTCAAGCCGAGCGTAGGAGTAGATAATAAGACTGTCACGCTTGCGTTGACACCGGAGGTAAGCGAGCAGGATTCTACTACCTCTTCATATTCATACTCGGGAAGCGTATCAATACCCAATTTTAAGACAAGGAATCTTTCGACGAGCATTATAGTCCAGAGTGGCGAGACAATTGTAATGGGAGGCCTTATGAGCGAGAGCAATACCAATACAAAGACCAAGGTACCTCTCCTTGGAGACCTGCCGTTCGTAGGCGGTCTATTCAGAAAGAATAGCGAGAGTGTCGAGCGCAGGAATCTATTGATATTCGTTACCGCGACTGTTTTAGATGAAACAGAAGAGATAGTGGCAAGCGCTTCTGGAGGTAACGAGCAAGGCATATGAATATACAAAAGATAATAATATTATTTATGATTTTAATTTTTTCAAACACCAGCCCCGTGTCTGGCTACGAGGCCAAGTCGCTAAAAAGCGGGGAAGATTTATCCAGTCATACGATCCTCGAGGTGCCAGAGATAAGAAAAAAGCTCCAGACACCCATAACAGTGGATTTCAGGGATGTGAATCTTGATTATGTCCTGGATTTTTTATCAGACGCAGCAGGCGTGAATATAATTACAGGTGCAGGGGTTGAGTCAGGGGACAAAAAAGTCACTATCAGGGTAAAGGATATGGCATTAGAGGGCCTTTTGAAATATATTTTCAGGAACCAGGGACTTGTTTACAGGATCGAGGAAAGCGCGGTGTGGGTGGATACATCTGACGCGATGGAAGGAGAGGATCTGGAGACGCGGATCTATTACCTGGACCAGGGACTCGCCATGTTTACTGAATTCAGCGGAAAGACTGCCAGTTCTAGCGGGGGATTTGGAGGCGCAGCAGGCATATCAGAGGTAAATACTATAAAGGACGTGCTTGATGACGCGGTCGTCTGGCCGAGTGACGCCAAGATCAACCTGGACGAACGCACAGGCGCGCTCATCGTTACAAACACGCCTTATAACCTGAAAATAATAGAGAATATCCTTTACAATCTTGATATAGATGCGACGCAGGTCCTTATAGAGACGAGGTTTGTGGAAATAAATGTCACAGATACGAGCGAGCTGGGAATAAATCTTTCCTTGAACAGCCCTTTTGCTATTTATAAAGACGATGGCCAGTCAGTGAATGAGATAGCCTCTGGCAGCGGCTCAAGCTTTTCATCTTTTACGAACGCGGGCGAAGGGTTGAATCTTACTTACCAGGGCATGCTTACAAAGCCGCAATTTTCAGCAGTCCTGCACGCGCTTGAGAAAAATACAAAACTAAAGACTCTTTCCGCGCCAAAGATCACTACTTTAAACAACCAAACAGCCACAATAGAGATAGTTAACGAATTTGTATATCCGACAAGATATGAGCCGACATTGATAAAAGAGGATCTGAATAGCGATGGAGATTTTCTTGATACGGTGACAGTAGCTGGCGTGGCCACAAAAGAAACGAGGTTTGTCAATGCGCCGCAGGGTTTTGAAACGCGGGATATAGGGATAGTTCTCCATGTAACGCCAAATATAGGCGCGGATAAACAGGCAATAACATTGACGCTAAGGCCAGAGGTAAGCGAGGCGACCAGGGATGCGTTTGAATATAGCGGCGAGGTAAAACTGCCTAAATTTACAACAAGGAGCCTTACCACGAATATAGTCGTAAAGAACGGGGAGACCATAATGCTGGGAGGACTCATAAAAGAGACAAGGACCAATACCAGGACAAAGACACCTTTTTTAGGCGATTTGCCGTTATTGGGCCCGCTCTTCAGAAAGGACTCGGACAGCGTTGAAAGAAAGAATCTTCTGATATTTGTCACTGCCAGTATCCTGAGTCGGAAAGGCGAGATATTACAATGAGTAAGATCATCAATATTAAAGACGTAGCCAGGGAGGCGGGTGTTTCAATAGCTACTGTTTCAAGGGTTGTAAATAAATTGTCGACGGTAAAAAGGTCTAATAAGGTTAGGGTCGAAAGGGCCGTCAAGAAACTCAAGTTCAGGCCCAATTTGAGCGCGCAGCGGCTCGCTGCAAAGAGCAATAACGCTATCGGCCTTGTCATCCCCAGGTATTCTGATATATTTCATTCATTCTACGCGCTGCAGGTCCTGCAGGGCATTGGACTTGCAGTAGAAAGGATGAAGCTGGATCTACTACTCCACATAACAACCGGCGATAGTTTTTTGAATACATCAGCAGTGGAAGGCGTGATATTCTCTGATATTATAGGCAATGAAGAGCAGGTGGACAATGTGTTCGAGAAGGACATCCCGTGCGTTATCATGAATTATCTTACAAAGGACCTGCCGGTCTCGTGCGTGGCAATAGATAATTTTAACGCGGCCGTGAAGGCAGTGCAGTATCTTATCAAGCTCGGACACTCAAAGATCGCCACGATCACAGGAGAGCTGAAGTCCCAGGTAGCCATAGATAGATTAGACGGGTACCTCAAGACGCTTGAAAAAAACAAGATAGAGAAGAAAAAAAATTTCATAAAATACGGTGATTTTGGAAGGGAGTCGGCTATAAAAGCCACAAAGGAACTCATAAACTCAAAGACGCCGCCCACAGCCATATTTGCCGCGAGCGACGAGATGGCTGTAGGCGCGATACAGGTCTTGATCGAGAATGGCATAAACGTGCCCCATGATGTTTCAGTAATAGGTTTTGACGACAACCAGCTTGCGCTGGGTTTTTCTCCTGTTCCGCTTACTACTATAAGACAACCGTTGCATAAAATGGCTGTTACAGCCACAGAAACGCTTTACAATATCATCACCAAAAAGACAAAGGGCAATAAAAGGATAATTCTTCCGGCAGAACTCATTGAGCGGTCTTCCTGTCAATCGTTAACCTGATCCCACACTTAGGTTGACAATCTCCAAATCCAGTGTAAAATACAAATTATGATAAGGAATATTCTGTCTAATGTATTAGATGGTAAAGAGTTAGGCCTTAAAGAGGCAAAGACGCTTTTAGATGCAAAAAAGGATGAGGTCTATTTTCTTATGCACGCGGCCAATGCAGTGAGAGAGAGATTCTGCGGCAATAAGATCGACCTTTGTTCTTTGATAAATGCGAAGAGCGGGCTTTGTTCCGAGGATTGTAAATTCTGCGCCCAATCCTCAAGGTACAAGACAGGCTGTGAGGTCTACCCGCTGGTCAGTATTGAAAAGATGGTAAAGACGGCAAAGAGGGCAAAAAAGATAGGCGCTGCTAATTTTTGCATCGTCATTAGCGGTAAAGGGCCCACGCAAGACGAATTTGAGAAAATAAAAAAGGCCATAGCAAGGATCAATAAAGAAGTAGGTATAAACGTGGATTGTTCGCTGGGAAATATTGCGATAGGCATGGTTAAACAGTTAAAGGAACTGGGGATTGCGCGCTATAATCATAATCTGGAGACATCAAAGGATTTCTACAAAAATATATGTACGTCTCATTCTTATAAAAACAGACTGAACATGGTGCGTATGTTAAAGGACGTGGGTTTGGATCCTTGCTGCGGAGGGATAATCGGCCTGGGCGAGTCAATAGATGAGCGGGTTGATCTCGCGTTCAGCTTAAAGGGGCTGGGCGTTAAGTGCGTGCCTGTCAATATACTTAATGCGAGAAAAGGTACGCCGCTTGTAAGCATCGAGCCGCTTCCGCCAACGGAGATAATAAAGACGATCGCGGTTTTTAGGCTGATCTTGCCGCGCTCGGTTATAAAGATCGCTGGTGGCAGGGAGAGTGCGCTACGTGACATGCAGGCAATGGCATTTCTGGCAGGCGCGAATGGTATGATAATAGGCGGGTACCTTACTACAAAAGGGAGATCTGCGGCAGAAGACCTACAGATGATACGCGATCTCGGCTTCACCACATAACCCTTATCTGACAATCTTGACACGCACGTTTTGTCAAATAAGCGAGAGGAGGAAGGTGTATGAAAAAGATGCGGATAGCAGTATTGGGCGCAGGTGGTTTAGGAAAGGCATGTCTTAAAGTCGTGGCAAAGAAAGAAGAGGCGGAGGCCGTCGCTGTTTGCGATTCGCATGGCTATTTGTATTCCGGTAAAGGAATAGGGGTGGAAGATCTGAGTAGGCTTAAGCCTTCCAATGACCCAATAGGCGAAATTATAAAATTAAAGAATAGATTTGACGGTATTTTTGTAGCGCTTCCGAATCTGCCGAATGAATTCATTCCAGGCGTGGTAAAGCGGTTCATTAAGGCAGGGTACGGCGGGGTCTATACGTGCGCGTTAAAACGCACCGCCGCGATTAAATTGATGATGAAATTGGATAGTGGGCTCAAAAAAAATAATAGCGTGTATATAGCCGGATGCGGCGCAACGCCTGGGCTTTTGTCAGCTGCAGCAGTGCTGGCAGCCCAGTCATTTACAGAGATCGAAGATGTGAATATCTGGTGGGGGGTTGGGATTTCAAACTGGGATGCATACAAGGCCACTATCAGGGAAGATATCGCGCATTTACCAGGCTATACTGTTTTAAAGGCAAAAAGGATGACAGATACGCAGGTCGATAAACTTTTGGACAGGACAAAGGGCAGGCTCGAGCTGCATAATATGGAGCATGCCGACGATATCTTGCTTAAAAATGTCGGGGTGGTGGATTCTTTGAGAAAGGTTTCAGTGGGAGGCGTTATGGATACGAGACACGCGAAAAAACCTGTCTCTACAACAATGACGCTTACAGGCACTACTTTTGAAGGCAAACGTTCCAGTCATAGATTTATACTTGGCGACGAGACCTCTATGGCAGCCAATGTAATAGGGCCTGCCCTCGGTTACATGAAGCGGGCGTTCTGGCTGAAACAGCACAAGATATACGGTATGTTCGGTTCCACTGAATTCATGCCGATGATAGTGAAATAGGATTATGGATTTCGATTCAATGTTGCAGAAAGAACTGGACGAGCTGAAAAGACAGGGGCTTTTCAGAGAGATGAAAGAGATCAGCGGAATGCAGGGCCCTGTCGTCGCGATTGATAATAGGGAAGTAA
>CAZBAQ010000067.1:0-4011 GCA_964489855.1 uncultured Planctomycetia bacterium
CGCTGAAACCAATAAAGACAAAAAGGATAATCAAATAAAAGGCCTTATAGCGGTCTTCTATTATATAACCACAGCAACAGAAGACAAGGCCAGTGCCATAAACGATATGATAGAAGCGCTGCAGGCAGTTGTCTCAGCTGATGGCTCCGGAGATACCCTGCCTCTTAAAGAAACAGCCTTATTGTTAGAATCCGCCATAAAAGACCTTTCAAAAGAAAACCCGAATGCAATTATATTAACAAACATTATAGATCACTTGATCCAGGAACCTGTCCAGATTACATTCAAGCCGCAAGAGATCAATAAGAATCTAATGAGACAGCTCGCCTTCCATCTTGAAAATGCAGGCGCTGAAGGCAAATTAGATGGCTTGTCTCTAGAGGGCCGTGAATATATTTTCGGCATGTGGGACAATGAAGAAACTGCCAAGGCCGCCTTTAGAAAAGAAGGATTATCGTCATCGGGCGACAATGTAGAAAAAGGCATAGCTATTATCTATGATAGTGGATTACAGGCCGAGCCATTGGACGATAAGGCCTTTGAGATGATTTCCGGAAGGATTTACACATTGCTAGATATCGGTTCAAAAGAGTCTAAGAGAGAAGCTATGGTATATATAAAGAGGTTGTGCGAAGTTTCTCCTGTCAGGACAGCCAGGGTACTGAACCAGCTTTACGCTAAGGGAAACGAAGCAGAACGTAATACATTACTCGATTTATTAAAGGACGAAGCCGGAGTAGAGCTTACTAAAGCGCCTTTACTCTCAGGCGTAGATAGCGGTGCCAATAAGGCCTTCTTATCTAATGCTGAGCCAGTCTGGGTCGTGAAAGACAATAATGGTAATGCTGTCATACTTCCAGGCCAGGAAGTAAAGCTCCTGATAAATGACAAGGTTCATACTGTCCTTATTACTTCCAGTTATCAGTCCGCATCGAAAATTACTACTCCTGAAGTTACAGAGAAAGAAGCGTACAAAGAGGAAAAGACCAGTCTCGGGGCGCCTATCGGCTGGTTCAGTAAGATAACCGGCGGAACTGTCGGATTTATCGGAGCAATATGGGTCTCTATAAAGAAGTTATTTTATAAGACCTCATACGAAATAGATACCTCGGCGAAATATAATCATGCCTTTATAGACGTTAGCGGTTTAAGGTATGATTCCAGTAAAGGTTGTTACGTGGCAGGAGAAGATGAGGCATGCGAATTAAAAACAAGCTCCGGCGGCAGATTGATACTTGATAGCGGCCAGAGAATTTTGGAAGACGGCACTCCTGCAGCTGGCCAGGTTATAACGTATGTACCTGGAGAAGGATTAGAGAACTGGAAGGTTTATACTCTGGATGGAAATAGATTTATTTACATGGCAAGCGCAGAAGATTGGGGCAGAAGCGGTATAAAATATAATCCGACGAATAATACATATACTATACCGGAAGGCAGTTCTCTTAGATTGAACCACGCAGGTCCTTTCCTCAAGACTGAAACCACTTATACTATTGATGGACCGCTTACTTTTGATGACGCAAATCTGCCGGCAGGCACTGTTATAAAGGTGGAGAAAAATGAAGTTCTGATTCATGAGTATAGCATCTCTGATCAACAGATTAGATGGGGTGACACTTACCCGATGAGCGTGAAAGAACGGGATGATGTTAATCTCGCAGTGTCTTATATAGATTACGGATCGGATACCGCTAATGATCTGGCCAAGCGCAGGACCGCCGTAGATAACGCCATTATTGTGCTTGATTCTTTAAAGCCCGAGGTCTCATCAGAGTACGCTGCTATAGCTTATAACCTGCGCGGCAATATTAAACTGGAACAGAACTTTATGTCTCCGAGTGATGACCTTGCCGAGCTTGATAAGAGGTATACTGAGATAGTCAATGATTATGAAGCCGGACTTTCTGCTGCGGCTAACGCGCCGGCGCTAAGAAAGCCCGCAATAATCGATACTATAAAAAACAATCTTTCTCAGGCGCTTTTCAGGCGTTGTGTGGTCAGAAGGTTGGAATCTTTCAGTGAGGAACGAGCAGGTAATTTGACAGCTGCTGTTGATTTCCACGAGTTGGCTGAAGAGGATAGATACAGGTCAATGGGTTCTCCTGTCCCGTCCGAGATGCCGGTTTATACCCCGCAGAAGACAAACATAGATAAGGATAGCTTATATCTTGAATCAGTAAATACCTCTAGTGCTGTGGCAAATCTTTCAGAGATTGACCTCGGCTATGATCTGGTGAGCGTTACTTATAGGGATACCTCAGTCACACCCGAGACCATGGATCTACTTATTACAGGTGTGGCTGATGTAGATTATAACTCAAAGAGGCAAAGGGTAATGGTTACGCAGGATGTTGAAACAGGCCAGGTAAAGGTATTGCTTTTCTCTGATCTCCATGCGGGTAATTCAGTGTCTGAACATTTTGCGTATGTTATGTCTTCCTTCTTCAACGGGCCTGTAGACAGGTATTATCCCGGCGGCAACAGATGGAAAGAGATGCTGTATATAATGGCTGATGCCGGATTCAGGGATTATAACGTCAAACGGCTTGATCCAGTTGCCGGCACAGAGGAAAAGACGCTCAGGAAGGTAGACTTCGCGACAATACTCAACCGCTTCGCGCAGAATAATGACCTGTATAAAAGAAGGCATATAGGACAGGCAACGCTCATCAAAGAATACTTTGAGAAGAGATATGGGGTTGATATTATATCCGCTGCCCGCTCAGGCAATATTAATAATAACTGGCTTATCTCCAACGGGATTACGGAATCTCAATTCAGCGATTACAATACGTTCCAGATAGGAGCTGTCCAGATTCTCGACATACCTCCGGATTGGTTAAAAGACCTAAAGCCGGAATACACATCGTTAATCAAGCCCGTAACGGGTGACATCGCGATGTCAAGCGGGAGCTCTGTTGCTAATACAGGCGGTTTTAAAGGATTTATACTTAATATTAAAGAAGAATTACGCGATGTTGTTAAAAAGACGCTAAAATTCGGAGCTATAATCATTCCGCTTATCGCCGGGATATTTTCTATAAAGGGTAAGACAAAAGAAAAACAAGTGTCTAAGATAGAAGAAAAACCTTATGATGCGACTGTAGAGCTCATGCCGCAGGGAGGCCATACCTTTATAGATAATGCTATAGAGGTCGGTAATAAAAACGCTGAACTAATAGGCCTTAAGGTTACATACAAAGGCCTGGCTACCGGATTAAAGGATAATAACGGTGATCCTATATATGGACGCAACATAGAAGGACAACAGATAGCTGATTATATCAATCCTGTCGATTTAAATATAAATAAGAGGGCATTTAAAATAGAAGACCTGTATGCAGGAGATCCTTTTGAGATTAAGATAACCGCCACTTTTAAGAATGCCAATGGTAAGGTTTTTACAAGGACTCACAGTGCGACGGCAAGGACTACCAATCTCGTCCCTACGATGGAAGCCATTGACTCTTTCACAGTAGCGCCTAATACCTCCATGGAAATGGACCTTACAGGTAAAGCCACTGATCCTGAAGGAGACAGCCTTAAATACTACCTGGTAACCCCTGCCGGCTTAGAGGAACTCAAGGACAATAAACTAACTATAGACTCCAAGGACAAGACGACCGGAGACATACTAAGATACACAGTCCTTGTCATAGACCAGTTTAAAGGAGAGAGTAACCGCGTGACATTAGAGGT
Organism: uncultured Planctomycetia bacterium; assembly: GCA_964489855.1. Taxonomy (GTDB): domain Bacteria; phylum Omnitrophota; class Gorgyraeia; order Gorgyraeales; family Gorgyraeaceae; genus JAHIPS01. The sequence goes on from CAZBAQ010000067.1 coordinate 3,703, forward strand.
AAAGATAGTCGACCTTGCGCCTATAGCAACTCCTGAAGACGGCCATACCTCTGTGAAATTCAACGACATAAAATACGAAGGAGAGCTCCCAACAGGCGTCACTATAAAGCAAGGCTCCTGGAAACTTACCTATAAGGCAAAAGACATAAACGGTAATCCTATAGAAAAGACCATCAATCTCCTGGACGCTCAGAAATCAGTTACGATAACTGATATCTGGGCAGGCCAGACATTAGAGGCGAACTTGAGCTTTGAATTGACAGACGGGACCACAAGGACTGTAAGCTTACAGGCTCATACCACCAATCT
>CAZBAQ010000067.1:4111-5418 GCA_964489855.1 uncultured Planctomycetia bacterium
AATTGACAGACGGGACCACAAGGACTGTAAGCTTACAGGCTCATACCACCAATCTAAAACCAGCATTAACGCCTTTTGTTCCTGTGGAGACCACAGAGCAACAGCCCATAGAAATACCTGTAAAACTGACTGATCCAGAGGACGATAAGGCGACTCCTCGTATAACCAAGTCTCCTGAGCAGGGTACAGCTAGAATAACCCAGAAACAAGATGGTTCGTATTACATGGAATATACTTCAAATGAGCTTCCTACTCAACCTCAGGATGAGAATCTGCGTGAGGAGGAATTCTATGTAAATGACAGGAGAACGGGAATCGAGTGGAATGTAGATATTGATTTAGATGACGCCGCAAAAGGCGAGAGAATAAAGGTAGATATATACGGTTTGTTTAAATACTCTGGTGATTTAGACGGACAGCCAGGAGGGGATGTCTCCCAGGAATTCGAAGAAATAGAGGTGGTCGTAAATGACGTTACATCCGGTGTGATAGCTGATCAGGACAATACATATCATCCGAACGAAGAGAAAGAGATATGGGTTAAGATAGGTACCTTTGAGGTTATAAACGGCCAGGAGAACAAGATAATATTTAACCGCGGTTCACAGCAGTCACGCGGTGATGTCAAGCATAATGCCGAGATACCCGGCGGCAGCGTCCATATATCAGGTATGCGTTTTGACCAGCTCGGATACGATGAAGTTACTGTGGGAGGGAAAGACCAGTTTGACGCAGAGAGCAATCAGGAAATTCAGAAACTAACCATACACCCGGCAGCTCCTGCAGAGACGCCCGTTGGTTTATTAAAAGGAATTTCAGGCAGATCAGAAAAGGAGATAGAGGCAGAATGGGAGGCCCTGCATGTCGAAGAAACAGCAGCACCTTTAAAATTTAAACTCTATCAGAACTATCCAAACCCGTTTACATCTTCTACTACCATCAGGTTTGACGTTCCGCAGAATGAAAGGATAGAGAACATAAAGGTATACAATAGCTTAGGACAAGAAGTGCGCAACCTTGATATTGACGGAGCCCAGAGGTCTAGTGGAACGCATGAAACAATATGGGACGGCAAAAATAATAGCGGTAGCAGGGTATCAAGCGGGGTTTATTTTATAGTTATTGTCACATCCAAAAATAGGGCAACGATAAAAGCCACCTTTGTGGCTGGCCCTCAAATCGGCCTGCTTCAAGCCCCTGGTTTCATTGAAATGAAACATGTGTCTTTAGCAGGGTCTGATTTAAGCATAAACGAGGTTCAGGAAGCAAATATATTAAAGACCACAGCTATTGCCTTAGGAAGAAGT
>CAZBAQ010000068.1:0-5361 GCA_964489855.1 uncultured Planctomycetia bacterium
AAAGGTCATGTCTGAATTGAATATCGCGGAGCGCAGACTGCCGCAGGACGGCAGGTTTAAATTGAGGATAAAATCGAACGATGTGGATTTCAGGGTTTCGATTTTACCGTCGTCAAAAGGCGAAAAGGTAGCCCTGAGGGTGCTAGACAAGTCGCATGCGACGCTTGATATCGAGAAGCTGGGTTTTGAGAAAGAGGCGCTGGATATATTCAGGGAAAACGCGTCGCGGCCGCACGGCATGATACTCGTGTGCGGTCCGACAGGAAGCGGCAAGACGACCACGCTTTACTCTTTGTTGAAATACGTGCACGCGCCTGAGAAGAACCTGATCACAGTGGAGGACCCGGTCGAGTACCAGATAGAGGGCGTGAACCAGGTCACGGTCAGGAGCGATGTCGGACTTACGTTTGCGGGCGCGCTGCGGTCGATCTTGAGACAGGACCCGGACGTGATCATGGTGGGCGAGATCCGAGATTTTGACACAGTGGATATCGCGATAAAGTCAGCGCTGACAGGGCACCTCGTGCTTTCGACATTGCACACGACAACAGCCTGCGGGTCAGTGGTGAGGCTGGTAAATATGGGCGTGGAGCCGTTTTTGATAAGCGCGTCTTTGATATCAATAGTGGCGCAGAGATTGATCCGTAAATTGTGCCCGAAATGCAAAGAGGTTTATAAGCCGGGAGAAAAAGTTATTTCTGAACTGGGCGTTGATGTTGACAATAAAAAGGATGTAAAATTTTACAGGGCAAAGGGGTGCGGCCAGTGTTCTAATACCGGTTACAGCGGCAGGGTCGGTATTTGTGAAATATTGAACATGTCCCCGGTAATAAAAAATTTGATTTTGAACAAGGCGCGCGAGAGCGAGATAAAAGGGGCTGCGCGAAAAGAAGGCATGCGGACGCTCAGGCAGGACGGCATGATAAAGGTCTTGCAGGGGGCGACGAGCATGGAAGAGATATTGCGCGTGACAGTGACGGACGAGTTAAGTTGACAAAATGAACGTGTCGGAATTGTCAACTTAAGGGGGTGGTTAGGCTATGGCAAATCCGGTGCAGGACAAACTGAGTCAGATCATGGTCAAGAACAAGCTTGTTACGGAAAAGGACCTGAAGCTGGCCAGGGCCAAGCAGGCAAAGCAGGGCGGCAGCCTGGGCGAGGTGCTGGTCAAGGAAGGATTGATAACTGAAAAGGACCTGATGTCTGTTTTGAGCACCACCTTTAATATACCGGCGATAAATCTTTCAAAATACAAGATAGAAGAGGATTGTGTTAAGATAATACCGGAAAAGATGGCGAGGCAGTATCGGATCATTGCTATCTGCAAACTCGGCAGTACGCTTGTGGTGGCAATGGCTGACCCGCTCAATGTTTTTGTGGTGGATGATCTGAAGATGCTTACCAAATTCAATATCGAGCAGGTGCTGAGCACCGAGACGGAAATATTCCAGGCAATAGATAAATTTTACGGGACACATGATAAGGCGTTTTCGGATATTGTCAGGGAAAGCGAGGGCGGTGGCGATGTGAAAGTGGTGGGTGCGGTAAAAGAGGAATTTGATATATCGAATGCCGCGATCGAGGGTGAGACCCCGCCTATCGTGAAGATGGTGGACCTGATCCTTTTGGAGGCGCTGAAAAAAAGGGCGTCTGATGTGCACATCGAACCAGGGGAAAGCGACGTGCGGGTCAGGTACAGGATCGACGGAAACCTGCAGGATGCGCTCGTGATCCCGAAGAAAAATCAGAACGCGGTGCTGGCGCGGCTGAAGATCATGTCGGGTATGGATATAACAGAGTCGCGGCTTCCGCAGGACGGCAGGTTCAAGATACGTGTGCAGAAAAAAGAGGTGGACTTCAGGGTGTCTGCGCTTCCGACGTCATTCGGCGCAAAGATGGTGTTGAGGGCGCTGGATAAAGCGAACCTGTCTATAGGACTTGATAAATTGGGTTTTTCAAAATACGCGCTCACGAGATTTAAGGACGCGGTCAAAAAGCCGTTTGGCATGATACTGGTGACAGGCCCGACAGGCAGCGGTAAATCCACGACGCTTTATTCAGTGTTGAATCAATTGAACACCTCCGAGAGGAATATTATCACAGTGGAGGACCCGGTCGAGTATCAGGTGGAGGGCATAACGCAGATACAGGTGAATCCGAATATTGGCTTGAGTTTCGCGAGCGGGCTTCGGTCGCTTTTGAGACAGAGTCCTGACGTGATCATGGTGGGCGAGATCCGCGATTCAGAGACAGCGGACATTGCGATAAAGGCGTCGTTGACAGGCCAGCTGGTCTTAAGCACGCTGCACACGAATGACGCGCCCACTGCAGTGAGCAGACTCATGGATATGGGCGTGGAGCCGTTTTTGATAGCGTCCTCGGTGATACTGGTGGCTGCGCAGCGGTTGTGCAGGGTGGTATGCACGGTCTGCAAGGGCAAGGCTGACGGGTGCAAGAATTGTTCTTCGACAGGGTATCGCGGGAGGCGGGCTGTATTAGAGGTGTTGACTGTGGACGACAAGGTGCGGGAGATGATCATAACAAGGACTTCCACCGACGAGATAAGGGAATACGCGATTTCCAAAGGCATGAAGACGCTGAGGGAAGACGCGATGCAAAAATACAAGGACGGCGTGACCACAATGGAAGAAGTTACGCGTGTCACCTCCGAAGACTAATCCCTTATCTGACAAACTTGACACGCACGATTCCTCAGATAGGAAGTAGAAGGGCGAGGATATGACGACATTCAGGTATGTTGCGAAGGAAAACACGGGCAAGACAGTAAGCGGGGTGCTGGAATATTCTGATAAGGCCTCTCTAGTGGACGCGCTCAGGAAGCGGGGCCTTGTCATAATCTCTATAAACGAGGCCAGGAAGAGAAAATTGACCGGCGGCGCAAAGGTAAAACTGGAAGAGGTTGTGATATTTTCCAGGCAGCTGGCTACCATGGTCGATAGCGGCATACCTCTGGTCCAGGCAATGGATATTTTACATGACCAGATAGAAAAGTCCGTGTTTAAAAATATCGCGGCGACGATCAGGGATGACATAGAGGGGGGCTCCAATTTTTCAGACGCGCTTTCAAAACACCCGTCTGTTTTTTCGCCGCTTTACATAAACATGGTAAGGGCGGGCGAATCCAGCGGCGCGCTCGATGATATACTGGACAGGCTCGCGAGTTATCTGGAAAAGGCAAACAAGCTTCAGAGAAAGGTAAAATCGAGTTTGGTATATCCTGCCGTGGTGGTGACGATGGCAGTGTTGATAACGCTGGTCATGCTTTTAAAGGTCATCCCGACATTCAAGGGAATATTCGAGATGCTGGGGGGGACGCTGCCTTTGCCGACGAGGATTCTGATCCTCATCAGCGATACGCTGCGCAGCATGTTTTTGTATGTGGTTGGCGTTGTGGTCGTGGCAGGTTTTTTATTGAAGAGATATATTGCAACCAAACAGGGCAGGGCGGTGTTTGACAGCATGATTTTAAGGATACCTGCTATTGGTCAGCTTTTAAGAAAGGTCGCGGTTGCAAAATTTACCAGGACGCTTGCCACACTCGTTAAAAGCGGTGTGCCGATCCTGGTTTCACTCGAGATCGTCGGGAAGACATCAGGCAATACGGTGATAGAGAGTGCGGTTGAAAAGGTGCGCACTAGTATAAAGGAGGGCGAGAATATTGCCGGGCCGCTCGCGAAGAGCGGCGCGTTTCCGCCGATGGTCGTGAGGATGATATATGTGGGCGAGCAGACAGGCGAGCTTGAAAAGATGCTGGGCAAGATCGCGGATTTTTATGATGACCAGGTGGACGCTGCTGTGAGCGGGTTGACGAGTCTCATAGAGCCGCTCATAATAGCATTTTTAGGCATCGTGATAGGCGGCATAGTGATCGCGATGTTTTTGCCTGTATTCAAACTGACAGAGATTCTCGCGCATTGACCTTAAGTTGACAAAATGAACGTGTCGAGTTTGTAAACTTAAGGGGGCGTGATATACTTGTATTAGAAGAACGGGTATTTCCTGGGCGCCTTGACAATGTAGATTTCATATGATATAGTTCTTATGTTTATAATTTGTCAAGTTGCCTAATAATGGAAAGAAAGGGGGGAAGAAGACATGCTTAAGTTACGACAGAGACATGGCTTCACGCTCGTAGAGATAATGATAGTAGTCGCAATCATATCTTTATTAGCAGCAATAGCAATACCGAATTTGCTACGAGCAAGGCATAATGCAAATGAGGCAGCATCCATTGCAGCCTTGAGGACCATCAGCACCGCGTGCGAGAGTTTTCGTTCCGCGCAGACGCCTCCGACGTATCCTGCGAACCTGGCAGCGCTTAGCACAGCAACTCCGCCTTACATAGACGCGAGTCTTGCTGGCGCAGTCGCAACCACAAGTACGAGACAAGGTTATTACTATACCTATGGTCTCACAAACGCGAACCAGTTTACGTGCAGGGCGGATCCAGGAGTGAGCGGCACGACAGGTACACGCGTTTTCTTTGTGGATGAGAGCGGCGTTATAAGGCTGACCAATGCATCAGGTTCTCCAATAGAATAAGGCTGTTTGGTTAGCAGCAATATCTAGGTGCCAGGCGCTTGATAGTGCCTGGCACTTTTTTTGCTTGTGTTGGTCGAGGCGAAACCTCGACCAGATGGAGCTAATCGTGTTGGTCGAGGTTTCGCCTCGACCAAGCAGTCAGATTGTCAAATAAGGCTTGACTTTTGGCGCAGATTAGTATAAATTTGTTATAAATGGAACCAAGGAGAGGATTTACATTAGTCGAAATAATGATAGTGGTTGCGATACTTATGACGCTCGCGACCTTGGCTATTTCGAGCGTGCTGCGCGCAAGGCACAACGCGAACGAGATGGCGGCAGTGGTTTCATGCAGGAGTATTGTCACGGCGTGCCAGAACTATTATTCCGGAGTTTACCCGCATACCTACCCGAGCGGACTTTCAGACCTTGTACCTCCGATTTCAAGCCCAGGGTATATAGACAGCGTGCTTGCCAGCGGCACAAAGCAAGGGTATGTCTTTACGTATACGCGTATAGATCCCGAGAGCTTTACCTTGAACGCGGCGCCGACATCAGTGGGCAAGACAGGCACGAGATATTTTTTCGCTGACGAGACAAGCGTTATAAAGGCAAACCCTAATGGTCCTGCAGGTGCTGGTGACGAAGCAGTACAGTAGATTTAGAATTAATATATAGCATCTATTTTTTATATATAGGAGCTAGATAGTGAGACGAGGAATAGGAATCGACATAGGAAGTCATAGCATAAAGGCAATAGAGCTCGAGGATAAAAGGGGCAGCCTTGATGTTGTTAAATGCGCGATAAGCCGCGTCAAA
>CAZBAQ010000069.1:0-5332 GCA_964489855.1 uncultured Planctomycetia bacterium
GTTCCCTGCCGGGCCAGGGTATATAGATCGCCTTATTTCTATCGCCGGGATAATGACTTATGATCTCGTCTGAATGACGGAGCAGCCATCTCCAGCATAAAAAACCTATTATCTTCCCCGGCACATCACCTGTGACCCTGTTTTTTATAAATTTCCTGTGGCCTATAACGCCGTAAGGGTCATTCCAGTCAAAGAGAAACTCCATCCTCAAGACTATAGGAACATGAAAATCCTTTTTTATCCTGACTGCTACAGGCATGTTGATGCTATTTTCGCAAAATATGACATCCGGTTCGAATTTTCTCACGATTTCCCTTATTACGCTGTATTTTTTCATCGCCAGATAGCATGTCCTTTGCTCCTTCAGCGTCTTAAATACCCTATGGATAAAAATATTGCCGTCAGATTCTACCTCTGGCGAAGACTCAATCCCTGCCCCCTTCAGCATATTCTCCATATTCGATATCGCCAGTATCCTGTGATCCTTTTCTGCGATATATTTATAGGCATGGTAATTGTCATTGAATTTCTTATTTATTCCGGGTGTCAGCAGCAGGATATTCATCTTGATCTGTTTAAAAACGGTATCAGGCGCTTCTCTCTAAGATAAAAAAACATAATAACTGTAATAAAAAACTCTGTAAATAATACGGCCAGGGAAATCCCTATATGTTCATAGATCGGCGTTAAGACTAATGCCAGTGCTACATTAATAATGCCTGCGGAAATAAATATTTTTGAAAGCGCGGGCTTCAGGTTAAAAGGGATCATGGTCTGCGTGCCAAACATGGTGTTCAAGCTGGTCAAAAAGGGCAGGAAGGCCAAAATCCTCAATACGATTATTGATTTTTGATACTGCTGTCCCAGTATCGTATTGGTGATAAAAGCGGCGAATATGAAGATCCCCAGAGAAACAATGAAGCTCCCACTGCCTACAAGGATAGTCAGTTTTCCTATAAAGCCCATGGTCTTTTCCCTGGATTCGCTGGCAAGCTTGCTTATATAAGGATAGACCGCGTTCGATAAAGGAGATAATAGTTTTTGCACTGCCCTGATCAGCCTCTCTCCTGCCGAATAATATCCCACAATCGTATTATTTGTGAAAAGTCCGAGGATAAATGTGTTGCTTGTCGTATATAGACTGACCGAGACCCCGGAGATAAATATATACCAGCCTTCTTTTAACTGGTGTTTTATGTCTCTAAGATCAGGGCGGGAAAATCCTACTTTAAAGCTCCTGCGCACGATCCACAGGCCTGAGATCCCGGCTATTAAAAACCCCAGCGAATTTATTAAAGGCACATAGATATAATCCTCCGCCTTTCTGATAAATACAAATATCGAGACCGTAAAAATAAGCTTACTAGCGATATTTAAAAACGTGATATATTTCATCCTTTCCATTCCCTGAAAAAACCAGATCGGAAGGAGCGCATTGCCTATAACCACCCCGAATGTAAAAACATAGATAAGCCAGTCACTTCTAAACCTGGGTACGAAAGAGACCATCCCTATCAGGACTAAAAAGCTAAGGACCAGAAAACATAATTTAATCAATAGCACCGAGCTGAAGATCTTTGTTACTTCCTTTTTATCCCCCCTGTTTACGGATATCTCTCTCGTTGCCGACATATGGAATCCGTAATCTGTTAAAATAACAAAATACTGAATAAATGCCCGCGCAAATGCGATTAACCCGAATTTTGCAGGCCCTAAAACTCTAACCAGATAAGGGAGGGTGATAAGAGGAAGGATGTAATCTGCCATCTGCAGAAAGGATAGGGAGAAAAAATTTCCGACCACCACCTTTTTCTCTGGAGTGGAAGTGGCCCTCTTAAAAAGATTCCTGATAAACAACGTGATCCTTTTCCTCTCTAAGTTGACAAATCCAACACGTTCATTTTGTCAACTTAAAACTTTATTAGGGCTATTGCCTCTGCCCGTGTCTTAGAATTTTCTCTAAAAATACCCCTTACAGCGCTTGTGACTGTCATTACACCTGCCTTTTTTACTCCTCTCATGCTCATACATAGATGTTCTGCCTCTATAATCACCATGACGCCGCGCGGTTTCAGCTTCTTCATTAAAACCTCGGCTATTTCTGTAGTTAGCCTCTCCTGAACCTGCAGACGTTTTGAAAGGACGTCAACTACGCGGGCCAATTTACTAAGGCCGGTGACTCTATTGTTTTTAGGTATATACGCTATATGGGCCCTGCCTATAAAAGGCAAAAGGTGATGCTCGCACATTGAATATAAAGGTATGCCTTTTAAAAGCACGATCTCATCGTGCTTCTCAGACAAAAGCACCTCTAATTCTTTAGAGGGATCGGCTGAAATACCGTTAAAGATCTCCTCATACATATCAGCCACTCTTTCGGGCGTCTTTTTAAGATCTGGCCTATTAGGATTTTCGCCAATCGCCTCCAGAATATTTCTTACTGCTTTTTCTATCTTCTTCTTGTCCATCGTTCCTCCTCTATTTTCCGATACAAAACTCTGAAAATATCCTGTCTAATACTTCTTCGGTTATGCTATGACCTGTTATAGCGCCTAGATTTTCAATTGACGAACGCACGTACACACCTATGCAATCCATTGGGATTTTCCCATTAAAAGAATCTATCGCCGCATTTATGTCTCCGAGAGAATGCCGCAATATAGACAATTGTCTTTCATTGGAAACACTCACCAAATCCGCAGATGGCGCCTTGCCTTTAAATATTATATCACATATAACGTGTTCTAATCCCTCAATTCCTGATAAATCAATCGCTGATATGTAGACCACTCTGTTCTTAGGAAATGTCTTTCTGATAACTTTAATATCTATACGTTTTTTTAGATCTTTCTTATTTACCACTATTATTATATTTTCTTTATTTTTTAAATTGCTCATTATAGCTTTGTCATTTTTATTTATCCTTCTAGAATAATCCAGGACAAGAAGGATCAGATCTGCCGCTTCTATTGAAGAGCGGCTTCTTTTCACGCCTTCTTTATCTGCCGGGTGCCTGGTATCTATTATGCCTGCGGTATCTACAAGCACCAAAGGTATGCCTTTAATATTTACGATTTCTTCTATGGTATCCCTGGTCGTGCCGGGTATATCCGTTACAATAGCCCTGGATTCCTTGATTAATGCGTTCATAAGACTGGACTTGCCGACATTAGGGCTTCCGCATATAACCGTCTTTATACCCTGCCGCAAGACCTTACCATCACTGGCAGTGGATATAATTTTTTCCATATCTTTTTTAATCCCCTTAAGCCCCTTTAGCACATCCTTCTTTTTTATATGGTCTATATCTTCCTCGTATGAAAAATCTATTGAGGCCTCGATATTTGAAAATATACTCAGCAATCTATCCCTTACATCTTCTATCTTTTTTGAAAAAGCGCCTTTAAGGCTGTTTATAGCAGCTCTCAAACTTAGATCTGTCTTTGCTCTGATTATATCTAATACTGCCTCTGCCTGGGTAATATTGATTCTGCCATTCAGAAATGCCCTCTTTGTAAACTCCCCTGGCTCAGCCAGCCGGCCGCCATTCTCTAAAACAATACCTAATATCTTTCTCAGTGGCACTATACCGCTATGGCAATTTATCTCGACTACATCCTCTTTTGTGTAACTTTTTGGAGCTCGCATCACCGTCAACAGGACCTCGTCCACTATCTTGTGCTCTTGTGTGCTTGCCTGTCCCGAACGAAATCGAGGGGCGCGCTTGTGCACTTTTTCAAAAATATGCCCATAGTGCACTGTATAAGTTTTAACCCTTGACGGCCTTTTGTCGTTTCTCGACACAAAGATCCTGTCCGCGATCTTAAGTGCATCCCTGCCGCTTAATCGTACAATACCTATGCCGCCCTCACCCACAGGCGTTGAAATCGCAACTATAGTATCATCCAATCTTATCTTGCTCATGGATATTTGGTCGAGGCGAAACCTCGACCACTTTGTCTTTGTTTGTGGTCGAGGTTTCGCCTCGACCAGTAATTCATGACATCGCCGACAAGATACAAAGAGCCGGTAATCAATACCAGGTCTTTCTTGTCCGCAGCGCTAAGACTTAATTTAAGTGCCTCTTCTACGTCATTAGCTATCTCGACTTTGGCCCTTGAAAAATTCTCTTTTAAAGAAAACGGCTCTTTTGCGCGATTATTAGTAGATCTCGTTAAGATCACTAGATCGCTCGCATTGTCTAACTCCGTACTCACGCCTTTTATATCCTTGTCGCTCGAAATGCCGAATACAGATATTAATCTTTTATACCTGAAAATCTCTTTTATCGACAAGGAAACCGCCTTTATGCTGGCTACATTCTGCGCCCCGTCCAGGATTACATAGGGTTCTTTCTGAATGACCTGTAACCTGCCAGGCCACAAGACTTTTTTCAGTCCCTTTCTTACAGCCTCTCCCTTTATATTTATGTGATTCAAGATTCCTGCAGCAAGCGCTGCATTCTCAACCTGATGTCTTCCTATTAAATTTATCTGTAAATCTTTATATGAATCCATATCCTTATCAATTTCATATAATTTAGCGTTTCTTTCTCTGCACGCGTCTTTTATAACATCGATTACTTTTTCATCCTGTGGAGCAGAAAACACTATGCCATTAGGTTTAATAATCCCTGCCTTTTCCCTGGTGATCTCTTCTAAAGAAGCGCCGAGCTTGTCAGCATGTTCCAGGCTGATACTCGTTATGCCGCAAATAATAGGCTCTGTAACATTTGTCGCGTCAAGCCGCCCGCCAAGACCTGTTTCCAGTACAGCAAAATCGACTTTTTTCTCTTTAAAATATAAAAATGCGCAGGCTGTAAGTATTTCAAAGAATGACAGACTGCCTAATTCTTTATGATCCCTGAATCTCTCAGCAACAGGCCTTATTTTTTCAATCAATGCAATAAATTCTTTCCTATCAATAAGGCCTTCGAAACCTTCACCCTTAACCTTACACCCTTTACCTAAAATTCGGATCCTCTCCCTTACATCTAAAAGATGCGGAGAGGTGTATAGCCCCACGCTGCATCCTGCCTCCTTTAATATAGAAGCTATGATGGCGCAGGTTGAACCTTTGCCTTTAGACCCTGCTATATGTATTGTATTAAGTCCGAGGTGAGGATTCCCTAATTCCCGCAGAAACTCATGCATCCTTTCGAGCCTGAAGCTGGATGCATAAGCGTATCTTGGCAGCTTTTCAAAATCTATAAAGGAACCGATGTAGTCGAGCGTCTTGCTATAATCCATAGATTTAGAGACGTCTACCAATCTGTTCGGGAACCTGTCCCAGTTTTATTCGGGAGACAGGTACCCGAATAGATTAAAGACAG